>CAZKRH010000245.1:0-2811 GCA_964555115.1 uncultured Nitrospiraceae bacterium
GTCACATGAAAGTCTATCGTGTTTCCTTGCTTAGCAACCGCTCGATCATAATACTTCCATTGGCCGTTCACTTTCACATAGGTTTCATCCATTCTCCAGTGTTTGCCCACGCGGTTCTTCTGCCGTCGAAAAGCCGCATCCAGGTGGGGCGAATCCTGCACACCCAACGAGTAATGGTGGAGTGATTCACAGAGAAGCCACGTTCTTGCATCAGTTCTTCAATCTCTCGATAGCTGAGTGAAGAGGCGAGATATCACCGCACACTTTGGAGAATCATGTCTCGTTGAAATGTCGTCCTTTGAAGGATATCGTTGACATGTGAGTCTCCCTTGAAAAGGACTCATGTTACCCCATCAAGCTATTTGCGACAGAACCCTTATTGCTTGTCGGCATAGGAGCACCCCTTACCGTTTTTTTCTCCAAATAACTGACGGCCTCAGAAAGGCAGACAATTTCCCCATTTTTCATCGTAAACTTTTGGGCTTTGGTACGTTTATCATTTCCCGTAAACACGGTGCATTCATTCAGTTGTTCAAGAAATGCAAGGACTTTGGCATTCTTTGTGACCTTCCTCACTCGTAATTCATCAAAAACCATCCACATGGTTCTGTTCTGATTCTCATGCAAGATGTTTTGAAGAGTAGCAAATGGGAGTCTCTTGACGACTCCCGTTCCCGCGAATTGATGTTGGCTGATCTTTTCTCTATCTTGCGGAATCCACAAGTAATCGAGTCTTCCTATATAATAATAGGGAACAACTTCTTCCATGGAAATCACCATATCTTCTGGATGCATTCGTTCCTTAATGTATGCCGAAACATTTTTGTAGTCCGGATGGTATCGATACCCATATCCCGTCCCTGGCGTCCGTAGTGGTTTATGAATGTCATCTGAGTATTGCAGACCTCGAATTTCCAGGGAATGAACGATTTGCGTATCGGTGGGATACAACATTAATAATAAAACACATATGGTAAGGGCACTATTTATTTTCTCCTTACCAAATGTTTTTTGAAGAATCCATACGATACCAAACGCTTGGAGTAATAACAGGAGAGGGAATAAATGAAAGCTGTACCGCGCGGCATTATCACCCTGATGCGCAAAACTCATGAGCAATAAAGCCCCCACTAAAGACCACAAACAAAAAATGGCTGCTTGATTTTCCTTGTCAAGTAGGTATTCTCTCCAAATCAATATCCCTCCTAACCCAGCTAAGATCAGTTCAACCAACCATCCTTCTAAAAAATATTTCAAGAACCTGTTATACACATCAGGAAACCCAAAAAGGATGGCCATAGATTTAGAAAGACCATGGCCAGTGGTGAAACCATACAAGCCCCAAAAACACAAACCGACGCCAAGAAACATATACGACACCACAAAGGGCCATTCACGTAGACATTGAAAATCTCGTGACCAAAAGGTCGCAAACATAAATAGAAGAACACAGGCCAGTCCAAACTGTTGTAAGGCACAGGACATCCCTATTGACCCGACAATGATCATATCTTTGGGTGAGATGGCGTGCCTCCAATATTTGGCAGATAAGTATCCTCCTCCCACCATCATCAATAGGAATACGCCAAACACCAGGACTTGCTCTTGTGCCAATAGATGTTCCAACAAACCAAAGCGCGGTAGGGATATAGGTAAAGTTATGGGATGCGCAGATTCAGGTATATTGACCATCACACTGCCTATTCGTAATTTCTTTTCAACTGCGGCCAACAATTGCCAAAATCCAAATATTCCCAGTCCATACACACCCAAGATGACTTTTCGTACATTGGATACCTGTGTGTGTAAAATGGGAATCAGCAACAACGGGACTAAGGTCAGACCCAATTTATGGACACAAATAGTTAACAGCCAAAGGGGAATGGTTACCCATTGAAACCTCTTGTCGTCTTCAATATATCCACGGTAAAACACATATAAACTGGAAAGGTACAAAAACTGAAACAACACATACATTCTGGCATATCGGGAAAATTCAACTTCCCAGCTTGAAAACATCATGAGAATTCCAACCACCACTCCAACCTGCGTGCCAAGCAACCGCTGCGCCAACAACACACTCATCATGACCGCCGCAAGGTTAAAGAACACTGATGGCACTCTTAAACTAAATTCACTTACTCCTCCCCAGACAGCAGACAAGGCCTCTAGATAGAGAAATGGGACGGATCGAAAATACAACCCACCTGACGGAAGTTCTGGATACCCAGTTTCTAAAATGGCTTTTACCGCAACAGCGGTATAGCCCTCATCTCCCCAAAACCCAAGATTGCCCAGTCCTGGGTATCGCACTAGAAAACCCATAGCCATCCAACTAAAAATGATCCCCACGAATACCATAGGGTTCAGTTGTGGAAATTTGGAAGATATTATATTCATTGTGAAAGACGCAGGACGGTTAAGAAGGGGAATTGAGGAAGAGGAAATGATGTTATGGCCGGGACACTAAGCGTTCTACTCGGAACGCTCTAGAAGCATTAAAAATTCAATATCTTGAAATACGAAATGATTTGATTATGCTGTCAACATCAAAAATGAAAATACTTCAGATTTGGTTAGACGGCAATTTTGGCTGAAGGTGGCTCCTCAATCGCTTCAGGTTTGGCTAATTCTTCTTCATACGCGGTAATTTGGACATTCTTTAAAATTGCACCAAACGCTGCTAACCAATAAATTACCTCCGCATAAAATCGACTGGTAAAGATCCCAGCAACCAGCACGCCTATCAATCCCAACATCAGCGCAATACTCTCAATCTTCATTTTATCTGCCTCAGGAAACACAAGCTTG
>CAZKRH010000246.1:0-1738 GCA_964555115.1 uncultured Nitrospiraceae bacterium
ACTCACAGAATCCTGTTGTTCCAACCAAGCCCGTTCAATCATGAGTTGCCGGACAGATTCTTCAATTGTTTGTGTTTTTTGTTCAAACATCGCGATCTCCTACAGTCATGTACCAATGTGTTTTGTCTTTAAGATATCCTCCATTGAGAACATCTTTCCCCACGTGAACCATGACACTCGACCGTTCAGGCCGTTTCGAATACCCATGTTTCTGTAAAATAGGAATAATGGGATTGGTCTCAAACAGAATGGCTGAAATGGATTGAAGGTTGAGTGCGCGGCCTTGCTCAGTCAGACGATTGAATAATTCATTCATCACCGGCTCCTCGGCCAAGCATAATATGTCCTTAACGTTCATCACCTCATCTTGACAGGTGAAAATGACATACCCCACTAATTCTTCATGACGATACACCAATAAAATTGACGCATCTAATTCTGGATTGTCCCAAAATCTCCACTTTAAATACTCTGCGTTTCTATGACCCAACACAGCATAGTGAGACTTCACCTTCTCCATGAGTTCTGTGAAGGGGGCAGAAGCTGGAAAACTTTGATGGAGTTCACTGGAATAATCTTTATTTTTCCGATACCCTCCTGTCTTGAGTGCAAACCCGGCGTTCAGCCCCCACCCAAGACTTTTGGCGATCCACGTGCCCCTTAATGTTTTTCCGACATATGAATCGACCTGTAACACACGGGCATAGCGAACCATTTCCCCTAAACAAGTGTGCCCGACTCGGAGGTGGACTGCCTTCATACGATCGTTCGGGTGGGCATATAAGAAGGGAATAACCCCCTCGTTCACATTTTTCGTGGCTTCTGAACGGAGTTTCACCGCAGCCCCAAGGGTTCGAAATTTTTTATTGATGGAGAAATCGCCGCAGTTCCAACACATAATTTCTTTCCCCTCAACATCCATAAGGCGAGGAAACACCGCCGTCACACCAGCAATATCCCCAGTTTGATCACACACCGCCAACCACGCTTTGGCTTGGCCAAAAGGATTATTCAAATAGAGCCAGTCGTACCGGTTGAAATCCTTTTTCCGTTTCCGGTTCTCGTTCAACGTACCGAGAATCGTCTCCCGTTCTTTCATTAAATCTGCTTCTCGTATTACAATGCCCATCAGCGTCTCTCATTTCTATCCCAGGTACCATGCTGCCTAGAAAAACACCCCCAGAAGGAATAGGAATTTTACAAGGCCTTTTTGAGTAAACAGAAAACTACCAAAGCCCCGATTGCGGGGTCAATTTGCGAACATTATCGTCTGCCATGCGGGCGTTCACCCTGCGCGTAGGGCCTGCCTGGCCCTTTTCCCAGGTATGATGCCCAACCTGTTGCTCGCTGGTGGCGCGTGAGAGGGAAAACAGGGCAACTGTGGGGACAATTATAAAATATGGGACAAGGTCTGAGTACCCTTTGGGATGGTGGTAGGCAAAAATGGTGATGGCCGAGATAAAGCCGAAAATGAGTGTATAAATGAAGGTCTCCATAGAGTGCCTTTCTTGTCCGAACAATGTTTAGGCGGATTCACATAAGAGCCGGATCTGCCAATTTCTGTCCGCAAAACACGCCATCGATTCTCCTGCAAAATACGCGGCAATCCCTGCAATTTCAGTCAGTTGCTGTTCACGGCCTTCTATAACAACAGTTTTACCGGTATTGTCATGTATGGACGCTCCCGAATATGCAAGGGTTATTGAACGAATAAAGCGCTTGAGGTTTGCCGTCATGT
>CAZKRH010000247.1:0-1634 GCA_964555115.1 uncultured Nitrospiraceae bacterium
AGCTAAGCCCGGCTCCCTTCACATCTTCGACATTAGCCATGACCCGCGAAAGCCGAAGCTTTTGCACACGCTTCCTGCCGGCGCTGGCGCTCATCACGTCGCATTTACCAAGGATTGGAGCTACGCCTACGTGCAAAACGCGCTCTTGAACCTCCCAGGCTTAAGTGACGGATCTCTCACGGTGATTGACCTTCAGAAACAGACGGTCGTCGGAAGCATCTCCGCCCTGAAAGCGAAGGGCCTCAATCCCAACTGTGTGGTCCTCTTGCCAGAGTGGAACGACCCGGCAGGACATTGAGCCGGAGAGTTTAGAGGAATTGTCAACTTGAAAGAGAAAGGGGTGAAATCTTTGGTTGATAGTTCAGGATCGTTGAGAAAGGACACTGGCCTATGGTTTACTTCCTCCGCAGGAAGTAGGCTTGACTCTTCGATATGCTATTAAGAATGGAGGGAAAGGTCGTTATTATCGCGTGTTAACTATTGGATGAATACAACCCCTCACCCCAACCCTCTCCCCACAGGGGCGAGGGAGACTGAGATGTCTTAGTTGAAAGTTAAAATACTATAGTCTACAAAAGAGTTAATCCCTATCTTTTGGTTGGAGAAGAAAGCTAGCTTCCTGGGCCAAGCCTTCCCATTTTCTAATGGGATGGGATCTTTGGAATCATAGTCGTGAAGTTTTTCCCAGTACATCTTGCTCCAACATTGCCTCCACCACCTGCTCCAATTCTCGTATCGTGGATGTTTTGAATAACTGAACAATGGAGAGGTCAATATCCCAGGTTTTGCGAATTCTTGTGGCTATTTGAAAGGCTTGAAGCGAATTCCCGCCAAGTTGCAGAAACACATCATCGATGCCGACTTGCTCAAGCTGCAATACTTCAGCCCATATCGCTGCCAGTGCGTTTTGTATCTGAGTTGTCGGAGGCGCATAGGTGGTAGGCATTCCCGCGCGACGAAATTGATATTCAGGAAGGCCTTTTCGATAGAGCTTCCCATTAGGCGCACGAGGTAAGGCTTCTAAGTGTACAAAGCCAGCAGGGATCATATATTGCGGTAAAGTCTTGGCTAAGGTTTCTTGAAGTTCGAGGCAAGACGGTCCGGTGGCTTGGGTGGGAACGAGATAGGCAATTAATTTTTCTTCCCCTGCTCCATCTTTTTGGGCAACGACAACCACTTCCTTGATGCTTTCGAGTTTGAGTAGAGCCATTTCGATTTCGGCGACTTCCACTCGGTACCCGCGTATTTTGATCTGAAAATCTTTGCGTCCTTGATGCACCAAACATCCATTCGGCAGTCGTTTGGCCATGTCTCCTGTGAGGTATATTCGTTCTTCATTACCTCCTGGAGAAGTGATAAAGGCTTTGCCGGTGAGATCAGGCTGGTTCCAATAGCCTGGCGAAATGTACCGACTTTTTACGGCAATCTGCCCATATCCCTCACCGTCCACTTCTTCACACTTCTCGTTCAACAGCATGATGTGTTGATCTTCAACGGGATACCCCACTGGTACAGTGGTGGTCGAAATCGTTGTGGTTTTTTCCATAAAGAACAAACTAATACAGTCAGTCTCGGTACTACCAAGCCTATTGACAAACAGGCAGTTAGATAGAACATGTTTTTTATATAAGGTG
>CAZKRH010000248.1:0-2967 GCA_964555115.1 uncultured Nitrospiraceae bacterium
ACCAAACTGACCGAATCATTGGTTGGCTTGAAACTCATGAATATTCATACCATTCCCTTTCGAACTGGCTGGAAGACATGGCCACGTCCTGTTGTCAGGACGTCAAAATATTTCCCAATTAGTTTTCAATATCCCATCCCTCATCAGGACGATTGGCTTGTGATAAAGCGTTAAGCATTTCGGGTATAGGCTGGCAGGATCATCGGTGAGGAAATTTGGTTGGTCACATGGTGGGAACGGGATTCTGATCGAAAATTGGATAAATGCTCTAAGGTGAGTTTCCCCTGATCCATAGATTTTGACCGCGTCGCGGCCAGCGTTCCCGTTCGCTTCCCAAAGACCATCAGGTCAAGTAACGAATTCCCCATCAAACGATTTCTGCCGTGCAGTCCACCAGAGGCCTCACCGGCTACAAACAGATTGGCCACAGAAGTTTCCCCATCGGTATTTATCTTCACACCCCCATTTTGGTAATGAAGCGTGGGATAAATCAGGACGGGATCCTTCCGGATATCGATTCCATACCGTTCATACTGGCGAACCATAGCCGGGAAATGTTTATCCAACGTGCCTGGGCCCTGTTCTTCTTCAAGAAGGGGAGTATCCAACCACACGCCATCACGCCCAGTTGAGGTTCGCACACCTCGGCCCTCTTCACATTCCCGAATAATGGAGGAAGACACCACATCTCGAGTATCCAGTTCATTCACAAATCGTTCTCCCTTGGCATTCACCAAATGTCCACCTTCGGAACGAATACCCTCTGTCACCAATTGCCCAACTAATTGTTCTGGATAGACGCCACCCGATGGATGATACTGGAAGGTATCAATTTGAACGAGAGGAGCGCCGATGCGATAGGCCAAGGCTAACCCATCCCCGGTGGCTCCATAGTGATTGCTGGTGGGAAACCCTTGAATATGTAATCGACCAATACCTCCAGTCGCCAAGATCACCGTCTTCGCGGCCATCACGACAAAACGTTTATTATCTAAATCTCGAAAAACTGCGCCGGAACAGGCACCAGAACTATCACTTAATAATTCCACTGCGGCCACAAACTCCACCAGAGGAATTTGCTTGTTCAACACCTCATCCTTGAGGACCCGCATGATTTCTAGACCAGTGTAATCGGAGCAGGTCAGAAGTCGAGGCTTCGAGCTCCCTCCCCCTTTTTTCACATGGAGATTGCCATCAGGATCTCGATCAAAGAGCACACCCAATTCCAATAGCCATTTCGCGATAGATGGCCCTTCATCGACCATCACTTTGAGGAGGTCGTGGTCATTTTTCATATGACCACCCTTCAACGTATCCAAGAAATGTTGGACGGGTGAATCATGAGGATCCACCGCGACCTGAATGCCCCCTTGGGCCATGACAGAATTGGAATCGGCTAAACGCAATTTTGTGGCCAGAAGAACATGAGCCCCTTCACCATGCGCGTGCAGAGCCGCCGCACATCCTGCCCCCCCTCCTCCAATCACCAACACATCGACGGTGTGACTGGGCGTCAGATCAAGATTTTCAGGAACGGGGCTTTCACCTTCTAGGAGTGCGGCTAATTCATGAACGGTCGGCTCACCCGCATTGGGCCCGAACGCAATATCTCGATACGCTTCACCTCGATGATCAGGATGAAATTTTTTAATCAACGCATCCCGGTCAGCGGGGGAAAATTTTGGAAGGGTTTGGGATCGACGGGTAGCTCTCGACTGATGAACGGTGTCCTGAAGGCTGGCGATATTCATGATTGAGAAGGTAATTAATTCAGATTAGCAGAAGTGTTCTGTAATTCTTCGTCGTTCATGTGTAACACTCGATCCCAATCCTTTTGGAAATCCCCGTCTTCAATAGCCTTGATACGTGTATCCAACCCTTCCGGCTTTTTCGTGTAATGAACCCCTTGAGCGCGACTTGCATACACCGCGACCAAGCTGGGAGCAATATCCGCAATGCAAACTGGCGCACAGAGACCACACATGACGCAATTCATGAACATGTCCGACACGGCCTTGAAATCACCAAACACCGCCTTCCACACACCCTCTCGAACATCGATGCCCTGAGGACAGGCTTCAGTACAAGCATTACAATTTCGACAGAGGGGAGCTTCGGGATACAGTTCGAAGAGATCTTGTTTGGGATTCTTTAATTGCTGAAGATCATAAATGGCTTTTCGAGCAGGAAATTGTGGAACGAACGAAAATGACATCCCGTCTTCCACGGCATGCGAACAGGCTAAACATGTTTTAACCTTGGGATCATCTTTCGTTCGATAATAGGTTCCACAGGCCCCACAAAATCCACCCAAGCAGCCCGCACCTCTGGTGACTTCATGTCCCGTGTACCACAGCGCTTTCATGAGGGTAATCCCTTCAGGAACCTGAAAGGTCTTCCCAGAGATTTCTATCGTCACAAGTTTAGGCTGAAGGGAGGTTTCACCCTCAACCGCTTGACCAATGTTAAATTCTTCGGAGGCCATAGATAACGATTTCCGTGAAAAGTAGGGAGGGAGAGGTGAATGAGCCTCTCCCTCAAGGTCCATGACCACATGCGGTCATGAGTATCACCAATCTAATTCAAGGCATTCAAGGCCGAACCAGCTCTAAACCAGGTTATCTGCTGCTCCGTCATACTGTGATTCCCTTGAATCTTAATTTCTTTCCCATCTTTTTTATGGATGGTAATATCCACGGGTTTCCCAGGAGCTAAGTCCTTCAAACCATGGACCGAAAACTGATCCTCTTGTTCTATTTGATCGTAGTCGCCGGGATTAGCAAAGGTCATGGGCAAAGCACCCTGCTTCTTCAAATTGGTCTCATGAATACGGGCAAAGCTTTTGGTGATGACCGCCAACACGCCAAGGAAACGTGGCGACATCGCCGCATGTTCCCGACTGCTTCCTTCCCCATAGTTTTCATCCCCGACCACAAATAACCCAATGCCTTTGGATTTATAGTCACG
>CAZKRH010000249.1:0-1802 GCA_964555115.1 uncultured Nitrospiraceae bacterium
TGATCCTGGGTGAGTCGGGTACGGGGAAAGAATTGATCGCTCGAGAAATTCACAAACGGAGCGACCGACACGACAGGCCCCTGATCCGAGTCAATTGCGCGTCGATTCCCAAGGAGTTGTACGAAAGTGAATTTTTCGGCCATGTCAGAGGGGCGTTTACCGGAGCCGTGAAGGATCGGGCTGGGCGGTTCGGAGCCGCTGATGGGGGGACTCTGTTATTAGATGAAGTCGGGGAAATTCCCTTAGATCTTCAAAGTAAGTTTTTACGCGTGTTGCAGGAACAGCAATACGAGCGGGTGGGGGAAGAGCGCACCCGGAACGTAGACGTGCGCGTGATCGCCGCCACCAATCGATTGACTTCCATTCGGCTGAAACCGACTTTCTTTCCAACTATCAGGAAATTAATCCTGGCAAAACATTGGAGTTTGATTGGGTAGCCAAACGTCCAGGCATCTTTGCGTATCATTGTGGCGCGTTCCCCATGAATCAACATATTGCTCGAGGCATGTTTGGCGCGGTCATCGTCGATCCCAAGGACCCTTCGGCCATGCCGAAAGCCGATCGAGAATATGTTTTGGTTCAATCCGAGTTATTCACCAAGGACCCGGATGATATCCAAGCCCTTTTCGATGGCAAGTATGATCATGTGGTCTTCAATGGTGGAGTGTTTAAATATGACCCTGTCCATGCCGCCCACGGTGGGGACTTTCTCCAAGCCAAACCGGGGGAACGGGTGCGGTTGTATTTTGTGAATATTGGGCCCAATAATTTCTCTGCCCTTCACCCCATTGCCGAAATATGGGATGATGTGTGGGAGACGGGCAACCCCGCCAATCGGATGCAAGGGGTGCAAACCTATACCGTTCCTCCCGCGGGTGGAGCCATCTTTGATTTAATTGTCGAAGAGGAAGGGGTAATCCCCATTGTGACTCATTCCTTAGCGGATGCTCTTCGTGGAGCCATTGCTTTGTTAGAAGTCACAGCCGATGCAGAAGATTTACCCTTGATGCCCTTTGTGGCTCCCCTTCCGGCAGCCAAAACCGCTATGCTGGAAGCTCACGATCACCATTAAGAGTAACCCTATGATCTCCCTTTCCAAATTGGATCCTGGCACTGGGACACAATTTTGGTAAGGGGATGTGAGGAGAGACTGATGTCATTTCTTTATACGATAAGAGTTTTCGTATCCTTGCTTGCGTTCACTTTTTTCCATAGTTCCGTTGTCTACGCCTTTCCCGTTGGAACCTATGCCTGGAATGATGAGCAATGGGCTAATCACTGCCAAGCCGTTCGCACGACCTATAATCCCAAAGACCCTTTGAGTACCACCACACTCACTCTCACACCGTCAAATGAACGGTTTGTGGATTTTCTCTTCTGGGTCTGGGCCAACAAAATTATTGAACACCAAGTGGAACAGATTGGCGGGACGGAGTGGAATGGACCGACCAATGGTGTGATTTTTCATTGGGCACCGGGTTCTCGATGGGAGACCCATACCGTTGCTCCGTTTAAACATGCCATCCACCATTTGGTCGAAGAACATCGCTGGACTGATCGTATGTTTCCGGAATTTTTCGAACCCTTTGGGAAGGTGTCGGGAGTCACCATTGACCATCGCTTATCTGCAGACAAGGCCCCCACTTGGGCTATGTTTCTCAAACACATTGGTGGACCCGATAGCCCTTACTATCGCTATGTCTTTCATCAGGAAAGTATTATTGATCCTGACCGCCAACGGATCGTCATGGTCGGAGGACAAGGGGTAGCCTTTGAATACACCTACGATCGGTACCTCCATG
>CAZKRH010000250.1:0-5295 GCA_964555115.1 uncultured Nitrospiraceae bacterium
TAATCGTACCAGGACCGACTGGCCCGCTGACCCCGACTGAAATGGACAACATTCGATCTTACATTCAGGCAGGTGGAAGATTGTTACTGTTACTCGATCCACAAACCTCCCATGGATATTCACCCTTGGTCGAGGAATGGGGTGTTGAGTTAGGACCCGGTATCATTGTGGACCCCGTAGATCGCATGGCTCAAAGCAGTCCGACTGCCTTACAAGTCAAACGATTTATGGGCCATGATATTACCCTGAATTTCACCTCACCCCTACTCTTACCCGTCTCCCGACATATCGGGTTTGATCCCAAGAAAGGGGCGCAGTGGATTTTTACAGGTTTAGCCCAAACCTCAGAAGAAAGTTGGGTCGAGATGAATATGGACAATAAGGATCCGTCCCTGGATCCGGAGACCGATACCCCTGGACCATTGGTATTAGCTGCCACGCTGGAGCCACGTGGAACCAAAAAAGGGAAAGACCCCAACCACCCAGCCATCGTCATCATTGGCAATTCTATTTTTGCCAGTAACGCCTATCTGTCATTTCCGGGGAATACCGATTTTATTCTGCAATCAGTCGCCTGGTTAGCCGATGAACACGACTTGCTGTCCATTGCCCCCAAAGATCCCGCACTCCGCCCCTTTATTCCCAACCCCACCCAAGAACACATGCTGTTAGCCCTCCAGGTCTTTTCCCTCCCCTCACTCTTACTACTGCTCGGTCTGACCATTTGGAGACGTCGACGTCAGCTGTAACCATCATGAAACCTTGGCACACAACCTTGCTTCTTGCAGTCGTCTTTGTGGGATTAGGCTCCTATCTCTACCTGATTGAACTCCCCACCATTGAAGAAGAAATCATCCAGGAACAAGAAGACCAACAAATCCTACCCTTTGACGACCGTGATGTCGTCCATCTCACGGTGACATCCCATACGGAAACGGTCGAGTTACAACGAAATTCCCGTAATCGCTGGTATATCATTCATCCCATTCAAGGACCAGCCGACAACCAAATCGTCCATAGATTGTTACGCGCCATCACCATCGGCAAGATCAAACGAATCTTACAGCCGGAAAGTTCTACGCTCGAAGAATTCCAACTCGCACCTCCACATCTCACCATGAAATTAAAAACCCACGAGCATGAAGAAACCCTGATGTTGGGAGGTGTGGATCCCATTTCTTCGGGAATCTATACCAAACGTGGTGGAGAAGAGAGCATTCTCCTCACCACGCTCGCCGTGGCAGACTTTCGAAAAACTTCACTGGACACCTTCCGCCAAAAAAACATATTTCAATTTGATCGATTACGGGTCACCCAATTTCGGCTAGAACACTTGGGCACAGATTTTCTTCTCACCCAAGTCCCCTCCGCCCATGGCCTATCCGGTGATTGGGCTTTTGAACGGCCGATCAAAGGGCCGGCGGATACCACCGCGATTAACGTCTTACTCATGGCCTTAGCTGATCTCCAAGCCACAGGATTTATTGACCCCGGTCCGAGGCACACCCAACTGCTGGCCCAATTAACCAACCCCACCGCCACCGCCACTATTTCCATCGGCCAAGCCCACCGAAGCATCCAACTCTTTCTTCCTGACGCCAATGCCATGGAGGCCTATGCGATACGCTCGCCAAAAGACCCCATTTATCAAATTGATCCTGCGTTCTTTAAAAACCTCCCCATGGAAGACTTTCAATTACTCAACAAACGTCTATTTGGAATGGAGGTGCAGGATGTGGCCCTGCTGGCCGTCAAACACGGACAAATCTTCTATACGCTCATTCACCAACATGAGGATTGGGTATTAGGAGAAGCACCGGATCGAATTTTAAACCCGCAAACGATCAATCTTTTCGTCAGCCGTGTGGTAGATTTACCAGCGGAATTTCGAGTCAAAGAATCGAATCCGGATATGGAATCATTCGGCCTCAATGACCCCCAAATCGAAATCACCGGGATGGATAAAAAGGGACGCACCCGAGGTCGCCTCAAACTGGGTACCAGTGAAAAAGGTCTCGTCTATGCGATGGGGAATGGAGTGTCTGGTGTTGTTCAGGCGCGGTCGAACTTCCTATCGCAGATTCCAACGCAAGAAGAGTTGTTGGAGGGAAGTGGGAATTAGGAGGATTGATAATTCGCTAGAACCTTCACTACTTTGCTTTTTTCTTACCTAATCCAAAATTTTCCCAAAAGGACCCAAAACCATCTTCGCCCTGTCCTGGCCCTCCGGGTCCCCTGCGCGGTTCGCCCACTCCGGCGGCTGCGCAACTCGCTGTGCTCAAACAGTGCTCGCCGAATACTCCGGAGTGGGCTGCACTGCTTGGCCACGCCAAAGGCGATTAAAAGCGAAGAAAGAAAAAAGAGAAAATTTGGGTCATGAAAATTGAGGTCATTGCTTGACTTTATACTTCATTCCCCCGAACCATAACCCCTGAAGGGGTTCGTCAAAAGGAAAAGATCTTATCTCCTTCTAACTTCAGCAGGTGGAAGTTCTCTATGAAAGATCACGCCATGACCCTGAGGGTCCTCTCCCGTTTTCAATGGGGAAAATTTAATCCATTGGCGTTTTAATTAGACTGATGGAGGTTCTTTGGGTGGGGCGTTTTCCAATGAAGAATCCTTTCCCCACATTTCACGAAACAATTGGTCGAAATGTTTTCGTTCAGACTCAATTTCCTTCTCACTCCTTTTCTTTTCGCTAATTTCTATCAACTTGTCTAATGTCAGTCCCTTTTCCTCCGCATCTTCAATAAAGTCCTTCAGCAAGGATGCCACATTCCCGCATTCCTCTTTTAAGCTTCGATCCATCACATGCGTGAGCAGCTCGTCAAATTGTTCGGTTGAAATATCGAGCTTGAATTGAAAGATTGCCTTAATAAGGCGGATTTGCAATTGGAGAAAGGCAATTTGCCTGGCCATTGGTACTAAAAACTTTTCGTCCACTTACCCTTTTCCCCTCTTCTTATACTTCTTCACCTCATCCCGCATCGCCTCTATGAACTAACCTCGAATAGGGCTCTATCTCCCCCTGAGGAGCCGTCACCTTTTATTCAGATCCGCAACATGGGTTTGAAGAATCCAAATTACTTAGGTTCGCATTCCACGACTTCCTGCCAAGGCAGCCCCCGAATTTGGCTTCGTTCCGCAGGAAACCCGGAGGGCGGCGAACGGACGAAGATGATGTCGGATCCTTTTGCCGAAACAAAAGAGCCTGTCCTCAGTCCTCGTGGAGGAACCTCGGCCGTCTGGACGAAATCCGGTTGTCTAATCAACCTTTTTTTGAGCCCTCAGTATTAGGACTTCTCCAAATAACAACGTCGGCGATAAGAGGATTTCTCGTACAGCCTTTTTCGCCTCATGAGATTTAGTATGCCTTCGTCCACGACTATGCAGAAACCATCTCAGAACTTGCAGAACCCAGGATTTTTCTTTGAGGTAACGATTGGTTTCAATGCGATCGACACAAAATCCACTTCTTGCTAACACATGCCGTAATTCAAGAAAGCCGATGGGATTGATATGATCAAGTTGCCCTTCTTCTTGGTCTAATTCATCCTGTTGAACCATATAATGAAAATAAATGGGATATCCATTGAATAAATAGCTGAGTCGTGATTTGAGGGAGAGGACATTTGGAGTTGTCACCAAAAAAAACCCACCTGGCTTCAGCACTCGATTGGCCTCACGAACTAAATGCCAAGGGTTTTCTAAATGTTCTACCCCTTCTATGGATACCACATAATTAAAGGCCTTATCGTCGAATGGCCACGGCTGATTGAGATCCATCTTTTTACATTCTATCCCTTCCACCCTAAAAACATCAGCCTCAAGATCTCCTCCGTACACCTCATACCCCAACGCTTTGGCTCTCTCTGCAAATGCCCCCGTGCCGGCAGGCACATCTAACAACAACCCTGGTGGCCCATGTAAAAGAGAGCCAATTTTGTCATGAACCATGGGAGGGGCGTCTTGGAAAGGCATTGGGTAGTTATTGGGGTTTTCCATCACACTTAATTTTTGGAGAAATTTTTTGGGCAGTAGGTAGGATAGACCAACCTTGTAAAAATAAAATCCAAGGAAATTAAGAAGTCCGTCTTCAAGTATTAGTACAAAACGATTTCACCCTTCGATCATTGGGAGCTGCGATACAATGAAAAACAAACTCCTCAGGTTCGTCCATTTTTTTACCCAGCAAGGAATATACCGTATAGTCAGCTTCAGTCAAATATTTTCGGCTCCCCCATTCCTCGGTGGAATGAACTTCGAATACCAAAATTGGGCGAGCCTGTTTCAAAATTCTTTGCATACCCGCCACCACCTCGTAGCCCGCTCCTTCCACATCAATTTTCACGAGGTCAATTCTCTCACCCGACGAAAAATAGTTATCTAATGAGGTAGCCGGAATTGAAAATTCTGGAGGATTGGTCTGATCTGTGTACCAGAACCCACAATGTTCCATTCAGCGCCACTCCGATCTTTTCCAGAGAACACCTCAACACAAGCTTGCTGACCATTCGTCACAGCAAGATTCTCTACCTTTACCCGATGACGAAATCGCCAATTATTATAGGTCGCCAGCCTTGAATTCTCGGGATGCAATTCGAACGCATGGACAAACCCCGAGGGACCCGCCAGCTTTGCCATTAAAAAGCTATACTCCCCCCGATTGGCTCCAACATCCACACATCGCCAACCATGCTCCACATTTTTACTCATAAATTCCCAGATATTGGGCTCCGCCTTTCTCACAGTGGAACCATCAAACAACAGGCCTCTCATGAACCAAATCACTCCCATCCGCTTTAATGTCTGAGCAATGTCACTCACGCCCACGTTCCCTTCATGCCCATATTGGTATTCATGACTCCATTTTTCCGAATGTCTTCCATGACCTGCAACCTGATGAAACCACTCTTCCAAATAGCGAAATTATATATGAAAATCTGATGAAAAAGGTGCCGAAAACTTTAAGAGAGAAGACAATGCTTTCATTGTCAAAATTCGCATAACCATAATTTGTGGCTCTCGAGCGACTCACCCTACATTTTTTAATTTCCCAGTTACGAATGTGTGAAGCGTGCTAGAGATAAACGTTTGGTCGGGTCCCCTTCTTTACTGGCTCGTTTTTGGATGTGTTCTCAATCACGGGATGAGAGGCGAATATAGATGCGTTTGTCTTTGTGAACTGAAATTCGTGCGGCCGCCTCCAACCTCCGCTTCTCTTCTCTGAAGTTGTGGTATGAAAACCCTTAAACTGGATAGGCCTTATTTTGATTTGTTGGCATCTTCCTCTTC
>CAZKRH010000251.1:0-9956 GCA_964555115.1 uncultured Nitrospiraceae bacterium
TTGCTGGAACGATCCCTCGCCCTGTCTTCACAGGAAATGCAGGATCTGTATGACAATTTACGCCAGACCAGCGAAACTCGGATCCAAGGGGAGCAGGAACGCACGCGTCTCATTATTGAGCATGCGTTGGATGCCATTGTGGGAATGGATGACCAGGGAAACATTGTCGATTGGAATCCATTAGCCGAATCCACATTCGGCTGGTCCAAAGAAGAGGTCCTTGGAAAAAGCATGGCCTCAATCATCATCCCTCCTCAATTTCACACACCTCACAAGGAGGGATTGAAGAAATTCTTAACCACTGGGGAAAGTGCCATTTTGAACAGACGTATCGAAGTGATGGCATTGCGGCGAGATGGCACCGAATTTCCCATTGAGTTGGCCATCATTCCAATCAAAAATGAACACACCCAAACATTTAGTGCCTTTATTCGTGATATTTCTGAACGACAACGGGGCGTGAATGCTCTTCGGAATAGTGAGGAGCGATTTCGCAAAATCTTTAGTCATTCCAATGATGCCATCTTGGTTTTGGACCCAGAACGCAATGTCATCCTGGATGCCAATCAAAAGGCAGCAGATATGTTGGAATATACCTTGGATGAATTATTACAAACTTCCATTTCCCAAATTCATCCAGATGAAATGGACAAACTCGAATCCTTTATTCAATCGGTGAAACAGACTGGACATGGATGGACGGATACTCTCAGATGTTTCACAAAAAACGGACGAGCCCTGCCCGCCGAAATTTCAGCTTCCTGGGTTGAGGTCGAAGGACAGGGGCATCTCATTGCCATGGTTCGAGACACCACTGATCGGAAGAATGCCTTAGATCTCATGGCCCAGGCTGCAGAGCAGTTGGAGCAGAATAATTCAGAATTGATGGAAGCTCGAGATAAAGCTCTGGATGGGGCACGTATGAAATCAGAGTTTTTGGCCACGATGAGTCACGAAATTCGGACACCGATGAATGGGGTGATTGGAATGACAGGACTGCTTCTGGAAACCGCCTTAACGGCTGAGCAACGAAAACTAGCCGAAACGGTTCGGTCGTCAGGTGAGGCGTTGTTGACGATCATCAATGACATTTTAGATTTCTCCAAAATTGAGGCAGGAAAACTTGATTTTGAAATAGTGGATTTTGATTTACGAACGGCCGTCGAGGAATGTCTGGATCTCATGGCCGAACGAGCTTCAAATAAACGGTTGGAATTGGTGGGGTTAGTATCGGGGAACGTACCAACAGAATTGCAAGGTGATCCTGGTCGATTACGTCAGATCTTGTTGAATTTTGTGGGAAACGCCATCAAATTCACCGAGCGTGGAGAGGTCACCGTGCGGGTCGAACTGCTTGGGGAAACGTCTCAGGATGTGGTGTTGAAGTTTCACGTGATTGATTCTGGAGTAGGCATGGCTCCAGAAGTTCTTGCTCGATTGTTTCAACCCTTTAGTCAAGGCGATGGGTCTACCACTCGTCGGTATGAAGGAACAGGGTTAGGTTTGGCCATCAGCAAACAGTTGGCAGAACAAATGGGGGGAGAAGTCGGTGTGGAGAGTGTTCTGAATCAAGGAAGTCGCTTCTGGTTTACGGTTCAACTGATGAAACAAAAGAGTCTTCCGGTTTCCTGCCTCCCCCCTCAGGAAGGTTTACAGGGGCTTCGGATATGTTGCGTCGATGATAATGCCATGAATCGTGAATTACTCAGGCTGTATGGGGAACAATGGGGCATGATTGTGAAAACGACCACGACTCTTGAGGAAACTCTGGCTGCCCTTCAAGAAGGCCACAGAGAAGGAACTCCTTTTGATATAGCACTCGTGGATATGCATATGCCGGACACGGATGGATTCACCTTAGGGAAAGCGATTAAGGCCATTCCAGAGCTGGCAGGTATCAAATTAGTTCTTCTGACCTCGTTGGGTCAAAGGGGTGATGGAAAAACTGCAGAAGAAGCTGGGTTCTCAGGTTATTTAACTAAGCCTGTCAGAAAAGCCTATTTGCAAAGTTGTTTGGCGATGATTATGGGCAAGATGTCTGGGGACGATCATGAAACTGAGTCGCTGGTCACCATGTATTCAGTTAACCAACGAATTCTCAAGACGGGAGGGAGTATTTTGATTGCGGATGATCATGTGGTCAATCAACAACTTGCCGTCTTGATGCTCGAACGCTTGGGCTGTAAGGCGGATGTGGTCGGGAATGGTCAGGAAGCGTTGGAAGCCATCATGCGGAGGCCCTATGACGTGGTGTTGATGGATTGTCAAATGCCAGAAATGGATGGGTATGAGGCCACCAAGCGAATTCGCCGACTCGAATGGCTCCGAAAGAATGAAAGCGAACCTACTGGTCAAAGTGACCCTGCTTCATTTTCTGGCAGGAGCAGTATCCCCATTATTGCGATGACCGCAAATGCCATGCCGGGTGATCGGGAAAAATGTCTTGCGGCTGGCATGGATGATTATCTCACCAAACCGTTGAAGGCTGGGAAATTAGCCGATGTCCTGGCGCGATGGATACCCCAGGAACCCCTATTGGAAAACAATCAGGGAGACGGGCTGGAACATGAACAGTATAGTCCAGAATCTCAAAGTCAGATCTTACCAAAAAGTGAAAACGGACAGGAAAAATCGCCACAACCTGAAAGAGAAAAATCCTCCGGTTCTTATCAAGAAGTCTCTCCGATTGCTCCAGAGGTCTTAGAGGAGATGCAAAGTTTGGTAGGTCCCGATAATCCAGATTTTCTGTCCAAGGTTTTGGGGCAGTTTGTCCAAGAAGCCACTCATTGTGTCGAAGCGATTCAACATGCGGTAGAGCAAGGTGATAGAGAATCTCTTATTGAAGCGGCCCATGGTTTGAAAGGGATCTGTGGAAATATTGGGGCTCAGGGATTGGCAGAACGTGCGCTGAGATTAGAGCAAGTAGCAAAAGAGGGGATGGGGGAGTACGCAATACCCCTGCAGGATTTAGAAAAGGAATTCCAAAAAACCACCTCAATGATACAGAGGGATTATCTCTAACCGCCTATCATAAAGGAACGAGATCATGCAGGCCACAAAATTGTATCATCGTTCAATTCTAGGGTTTGTGGTGTTCGGTTGTGTCATGCCCTTTGTGAATTGGTGAGGTACAGGTGAAGGCGATACAAGCCGAATGTGAACTCTTTCAGGCTATTGTGGAGGAGGAAAAAGTAAAAATGGGCCAAATATCCTAATAACAGGCTTAATTATGCTCAACAAACAGCCGATAGTCTTTGTTAGCAGATAATAGTGTTCATTTCTTCCATCCTTTTCCCAGGTTTCTGAATGGCATCACTACAATCAACGGTGCTGGCCGTAGATGACAAACAAACCAATCTGGAAATTTTAGCTGGCATGCTCAAGTCGGCGGGATATTCGGTAGTCACTGCCACTGATGGGGTAGAGGCGTGGAACATTTTAGAACAACGAGGGGGAGATTTTGAGGCCATCCTTCTAGACCGTATCATGCCCAATATGAACGGGTTGGAAGTGTTGGAGAAGATTAAAAGTCATCCCGGTTTACAATCCATTCCGGTTATTATGCAAACCTCGGCGGGGGCCGCTCATGAGGTGTTGGAAGGCATTCAAGCTGGTGCTTTTTATTATCTCACGAAACCCTATAAGAAAAAAATCTTGTTGGGGATTGTGCAGGCTGCCCTCCGGGACTTTGCCACCCATCAATCTCTACAAGAAGAGTTACGACAAAATGCACGAACCTGGAGTTTTCTTGATTCAGGCATATTTCGCTTTCGTACCTTATCTGAAGCTCGCGAGTTGGCCACGTTACTAGCCAATGGATGCCCAGAACCGGGTCGGGCGGTGTTAGGCTTGGTGGAGGTCCTCATGAATGCAGTAGAACATGGGAATCTCCAGATTTCGTATGAAGAGAAGTCGCAACTCGATGAGAATGGGCAACTCGATGCGGAAATCGAGCGTCGGCAGAGTCTTCCTGAATTTACCAATAAGTTGGTGGAAGTGGCTTTTGTCCGTCAGGAAACGGGTGTGCAAATTACCATCACCGACCAAGGTGGGGGCTTTGATTGGCAATCATATTTAACGATAGATGAAAATCGGGCTTTTGATAGTCATGGTCGAGGCATTGCCATGGCCAAGTTGATAAGTTTTGATGCGATCGAATATCGGGGGGTTGGAAATCAAGTGGTGTGTACCCTTGGTGCGTCTTTACCTTCTCTTCCTGAACCGGCTCTTCAAGGTGTATCTGCTACTAGTTGTTAAATCGTTTGTCCCTGCGACTTTTTCTCCGTAAGCTTTTCGAATTTGGCCATTGGGTTCCAGAGGCCTTCACGGGTTTTTTGTTGTAGATTGGTTCAATCTCATCATGGTTGGTGCCGATAAGTATGAGGGACCAAGATCTTTTACTTCACGCAGGAAATCTTCTGTTGCCCCACGGGAGTGTTTCGCTGGCGATGCCGATGGCGCTTAACGTCTGGATAACCAACATCACAATCGTCAATCATACCTCATACAATGCCTGAACGATCAACCCCCACGTCTCGATTAAAAGCGTCTATCGCCAAGGAAAGCCAACAACGTAAACAAGCCGTTGCTGCCTTGGAATACGAAACACGATTGGTGCATCTCCTTCAGCAAGTCGCCATGACCGCCAATGAATCAGACACAGTTGAAGAGGCAATGCAGGCCAGTCTGAACATTATCTGTACACATATGGCATGGCCCATTGGCCATCTGTACGTCAAGTCGGATCACAGTTCTTCTCACCTGATATCGATGAGGATTTGGCATCTAGAAGATCCAGAACGCTTTGCCATGTTTCGGCTTCTCTCTGAAAAAATTCGGATTCCTGAGGGGATAGGGTTGTCCGGTCGGGCTTGGGCGGACAAGAGTCCGAAGTGGATTGAAGATCTGACCCAAGATCCTAATTTTCCCAAAGTCGAATTGAGTCAAGAGATTGGGGTTCGAGCTGGGTTTGCCTTCCCAGTGTTGGTGTGGAAACAGGTGTGGGGAGTCTTAGAGTTTTTTTGCCCTGAGGCGTTACCCCCCAATGAGCGACTCCTCGATATTATGGGAATTGTGGGGGTACAACTGGGCCGCGTGGTGGAACGAAAGCAACATGAAGAGGCCTTGATTCAAGCTAAGGAAGCCGCAGAGAGTGCGGCAGTGCTCAAGGCCGAGTTTCTGGCTACCATCAGTCATGAAATCCGGACACCCATGAATGGAGTCATTGGCATGACAGGGTTGTTATTGGACACAGAATTAACAGACGATCAATTGGAACATGCGAATCTCATCAAATCTTCTAGTGAGGCCTTACTCCTGATTATCAATGATTTGTTAGACTTTACCAGAATTGAAAATGGAAAATTGCAACTGGAAGAAATTCCCTTTGATCTTCGTGCAGTCGTGGATAATGTGCTTGATCTTATGGCCTCAGGGGCAGAGACAAAGGGGTTAGAGTTAGTGGGCCTCGTGTACGCGGATGTGCCCACGGGGGTTCAAGGTGATCCTGGGAGACTTCGTCAAATTCTTCTCAACCTGGTGGGCAATGCCATTAAATTTACCCATGATGGTGAGGTGGTGATTCAAGTTACCAAGGTGCATGAACAGGACCAGAATGTAGAAATCCGGTTTGATGTGATTGATACCGGAATAGGAATTCCCCAAGAAATTCTTCCACGAATGTTTGAGTTGTTCACGCAGGCTGACAGTTCCACGTCACGAAAGTACGGTGGAACAGGGTTAGGGTTGGCCATTTGTCAACAACTGACACACCTGATGGGAGGAGAAATCGGGGTAGCAAGTTCTCCCGGCGCTGGGAGTCTGTTTTGGTTTACCATTCGATTAGGGAAAAGTGACATCTCACGTCCCGAGGTACCGCGTAGTGGTAGAAATAGACTCAAAGGTCTCAGAATCTGTTTGGTCAACGGAAATTTTTCCAACCTCATGTTTTTAGAACATTACGCAACAACCTGGGACCTTCAATGCACCTTGATGGAAACAGGCACGCAAGCCATGGATTCGATGACCAAGGCCGCTCAAGACGGAAGGCCCTTTGCCCTGGCGATTTGTGATGCACAGATGTCGGATATGAGTGGGGAAGAATTTGCGAGAAAAGTGAAGTTGGACTCACGGATCCATACGACGCCCCTCGTGTTGATGACGTCGGTGGGACAGAAAGGAGATGCCTACAAGGCACGCCGAGCGGGGTTTGCTGGATATCTGACGAAACCGTTACACCGTGACCAACTGTATCAAGCCCTCAGCCTGGTACTGGACAACCACATTGAACCACCAGCATCTGAGGACGCATCGCTTCAAACCTTTGTGACGCGACATGTGGTTTCAGAAGTGATTAGCGCTGCCCAGCACAAAATCTTGGTCGCTGACGATAATGTGGTGACTCAAATGATTGCGGTTCGGATGCTAGAAAAACTTGGATACCGGGCGGATGTGGTTGCGATGGGGCAGGAGGTGATAGAAGCCTGGGAGCGGAGGCCCTACGATCTGGTGCTCATGGAATGTGAAATGCCCGAAAGGGATGGATTTGAAGCAACGCGGGAAATTCGAAGACGTGAAGCGGGAAACATGAAGCGTGAAGCGGAAAACAGGGAAAACGGTGAAGCGACTTCCGACCAACGAGATACGCTACACGTTCCCATCATTGCCATGATGGCCAATGCCATGCAGGGAGATAAAGAAAAATGTCTCGATGCAGGAATGGACGATTGTATTACCAAACCCGTCAAGATAGAACAACTCAGACAGATTCTTCCAAAATGGTTGCCTAAGAAGGCAGAGGACATGGTCGGTCACACGTTCAGTCATTAGGCCATACCTCTTCCTTAAACGCTCTTAGCTAAGGTTCATTCAATTTCTTCCGAAATAGACAAAAAGGGATTACGGCGTTCGCAAGGTAGTCGGCTCAGTAAAAATCCCTCTTCACCCCACTTGTGTAAATGGACGGTTGAATAATTGAAAAAACTTCACCATACCATTCGGATAATATGCATAATCATTTCATAAAAAGTTGTCAGCAAAAATTTTATCAATTGCAGACTCGACAAAAGATCCTGCTCGGGTTTTCTGTGCCCTTACTGCTGATGGTCATCATTGCCACCGTCGTGTATTTCAGCATTGGAACAATGGTGGATGATGCGCAGTGGGTACAACATACCCAACAAGTGATCGTCGGTGGACAGGAACTGAACAAACTCATGATCGATATGGAGACCGGTGAACGCGGGTTTTTAATCACCGGCAAAGAACCGTTCCTGGAACCCTTTCATGCGGCGCAACAAATCTGGGATACCAAGATCGCTAATCTAAAATCACTTGTCAGTGATAACCCGGCGCAAGACACGCGACTGGAAAAAATCGATCAGCTTGAAAAAAACTGGCTCACGCATGCGGCTTCACCAGAGATTGAGATGCGAAGGAAGGTTGGCAAGGCGACAGTTGATGCCTACCACCTGCAGGAAATACTGTCTCGTGGCAAAGGCAAGGGCATCATAGATAATTTTATGACTCTGGGTCATGAGGTCGAGACCTTTTTCTCTGGACGGGGAGACTGGGAGGGAGCGTTCGCCACGGAGATCATTGAGAAATCCATGGCCGACAGAGAAGATAGTCAGCGGGGCTTTCTGATTACCGGGAAAGAGGAGTTTTTGGAAAAATATATCGCCGGGGAGCAGAGTAAGCTGCCCGCATACTTTGCCAGACTGCGAGCGATCGTATCCGACAGGAGCTTGGAGAATGAGCTCATGGGAAAGATAGATCAGATGGAACAGCTGGCCACTGAGTGGACCCTCAAAGCTGCCGAACCAGAGATCGCCGCTCGGAGGGAAATGAACCAACATCCTGAGACCTTAATGGATGTAGTGATTCTGCTTGAAAAGGAGACAGGCAAGAAAATTGTTGATGTAATTAGAAGTGAATTAGCGGGATTTATTGATATAGAAAATAGCTTAATGGAAAAAAGATCGCAGCAGGCTGAATCTGCGGCATCGACGACGATCGCACTGATTATTGTCGGCACCCTCCTGGCCATATTCATCGCGCTCATGGTTGCATTGTTTGTTTCAGCCACCCTTGTGAGAAGGCTGGAGACATTGCTTGAGGCGACGCACAAAGTGACTGCAGGTGATTTTTCACAGACCATTACCATCGATAGCCAGGATGAGATCGGCCAACTGGCGCAGTCATTTAATAATATGACGGGCACCTTAAGGTTATCCCACCACGTTAGGGAGAAAACGAATCAGGACCTGGTAAAAAGTAATGAAAATTTAATCATTGAAAAAGAAAAGGCCGAACTGGCTACGCAGGCCAAAGCCGGATTTCTCGCCACGATGAGCCACGAGATTCGTACCCCGATGAACGGCGTAGTAGGCATGACGGGAATCTTACTCGAAAGCAATCTGGATAAAGACCAACGTGAGTGTGCCGAGATGGTCAAGACTTCCGCGAACTCCTTACTCACGATCATCAATGACATTCTGGACTTTTCCAAGATCGAATCGGGAAAACTCGATATTGAAATTATTGACTTTGATCTGCGAGTGGCGGTGGACGAGGTGCTGGATTTACTCGGGGCCAAGGCCCAAGACAAAGGGTTGGAATTGGTGGGGTTGGTGTATGCGTCCGTTCCCACCGCCGTACGTTGCGACCCGGGCCGATTCCGTCAGATCTTGCTGAATCTTGTGAGCAATGCCATCAAATTTACCGAGCAGGGTGAAGTGGTGGTCCACATTGTGCCGGTACAGGACACGCCAGAGGAGGTGGTCCTGCGCATTGAAGTGCGAGACACCGGCGTTGGCCTGACATCGGAGTCCCAGGGACTATTATTTCAACCCTTCAGCCAAGCCGATAATTCCACGACCCGGAAGTTCGGGGGGACGGGGCTAGGGCTGGCCATTTCCAAACAGCTTGCGGAACTCATGGGTGGGGAAATCGGGGTAGAGAGTGCCCCTGGGCAAGGGAGTTGTTTCTGGTTCACGGTACGGTTGGAGAAGCAGTCCCAACCAACAGAGAGTGCAGTTGCAGCTAAAAATGGTCTGGAAGGCCTGAGGGTCTGCGTCGTCGATGATAACGACACCAACCGTCTGCTGGTGCATCATTACACCACAGCTTGGGGGATGGATTGCTTGAGTGCGGACAGTGGGCCCGCGGCGCTGGCTGTGTTAATCGATGCGGTGGCACATGGCCAGCCATGTGCTCTCCTCATTATGGATATGCAAATGCCCCTGATGGATGGGTTAGAGTTGGCTCGCAAGGTCAAGGCCGATCCGGTGTTGGCGAATACGCGGATGGTGATGCTCACCTCGATGGGCCGACGCGGTGATGCGGCTCTGGTGCAGGAGGCTGGCCTTGCAGCCTATTTAACGAAGCCCATTCATCAACATCAGCTTCAGGACTGCCTCAGTATGGTGATGAATCCTTCAGTAGGGGAGGAGGCGTCGTTCGTCACCAAACATACCCTTCTTGAAGCGGCTCAACGTAGAGATGGCCGGCTCTTAGTCGCCGATGACAACATGGTGAATCAAAAGGTGGCGGTGCGGATGTTAGAGAGGTTGGGCTATCGGGTGGATGTCGTCGCCAATGGCCTAGAAGCGGTGGAGGCGGTGTCTCGGATTTCCTACCATGCGGTGCTGATGGATTGTCAGATGCCTGAGATGGATGGGTATGAAGCCACGCACGAGATCAGACAACGAGAAAGGTCGCTCGTCGCTAGGGACTCGTCGCTAGGAAATCATGAAATCCGAGAAACGAGCGACGAGCAACCAGTAACGAGCAACCAAATCATGGGGACGAGCAACACCCCACGCCTCCCCATCATCGCCATGACCGCGAATGCGATGAAGGGAGATCGGGAAAAATGCCTGGACGCCGGCATGGATGACTTTGTCTCCAAACCGGTGAAGCCCGAGGAATTAGAAGCCGTGTTGGAACGGTGGGTG
>CAZKRH010000252.1:0-4481 GCA_964555115.1 uncultured Nitrospiraceae bacterium
AACTCGGGAAAAAGAGAACGCCAATTCACATGGTCTTCCACATGGTCTGCCCAAAGATCAAGAGCCTGGCTTAATCGTGCAGAGACTGCATTCGACATCCCTATTTCTAGGGGTGCCAACTTTTTCCGAGCCCGAGCTTGATTCAACCAGGCACGCCGGAATTCAGGATTGTCAAATACCCCATGAAGATACGTTCCCCAAACATGGGTGATGGGTGACCTGGCTCCATCAAATGTTTTCTTACCATCAGAATAGATTTCAAAACACGGATCCACGCTCGTCCCTGTTGTATTGCCCATATGAATTTCATAGCCCTGAATCATACAATCAGAAACCTGAGGGAGATGGAGGGGACGGGCCTGGATTTGAGAAGTGCGTTTGGCAAGGGATAATTCCGTCACCACCGAAAGGAAATCAAAACCTTTCTGCTCTCCACCTGTTTCAACCTGGTGAGGATCAGAAATTTTTTGACCAAGCATTTGGAATCCCCCACAAATTCCTACCAACTCGTGCCCTTCAGAAACATACTGATTCAGGGAAGTCTCCCATCCGAATTTTTTCAAATAGTCTAAATCGGCAATCGTGGTTTTGCTCCCCGGAATAATGACCACATCCGCACCACGAATATTTTCAGGAGAAGACGCATAGCGAAGCGCCACATCTGATTCTGCAGCAAGGTGATTAAAATCGGTAAAATTGCTCATGTGGGGAAGAAGAATAACGGCGATATTCACGGTATTGTTGGTAAACGGTGTCGTCTGAAAACGCTCAATGTCGACACTATCCTCTTGATCGAGTTCAAGAGGTCGGAGAAAGGGCAAAACTCCCAGGACAGGAATGCCCGTTCGATTTTCGATCATACGCACCCCATCTTCAAACAATTGAAGATCCCCGCGAAATTTATTGATCACGATACCGTGAACCCGCTTCCGTTCCTGTTCCGAAAGTAAATCAAGCGTTCCAAAAATTTGGGCAAAGACTCCACCCCGATCAATATCTGCCACCAACACCACAGCAGCATCCGCCAGTTCGACTACCGGCCAATTCACGATGTCTCGATCACGCAAATTGATTTCCGCGGCACTTCCGGCTCCCTCGATTACAATTACCGAATACGCTTGGGCTAAACGCTGATAACTCGCTTGGACCACGTCCCATAAGTATTCTTTATTCCTAAAGTATTGCCCCGCCTCCTGACGTTTCCAAACCTTTCCCTGCACAATGACTTGGGATTGATGATCTGCTTCAGGCTTAAGAAGGATGGGGTTCATATCAACATGGGGTTCCACTCCACAAGCCTGGGCTTGTAACACCTGCGCTCTCCCCATTTCTCCCCCATCCAATGTCACAAAAGAATTCAGGGACATATTCTGAGCTTTAAAGGGTGCCACCTTTACTCCAGCACGATGAAGCAGACGGCAAATGGCTGCGGAAACAAGAGACTTTCCAACGTCTGAAGCCGTTCCTAATATCGCCACTGCTTGAGCCATACCCCATCACTTACAGGAAAAGAGGCACAAGAGTCCAGAATTTTGGATGATGTTAAACTTGGCTAATCAAACTATGGGGGGGGAGCATTAAATTCTAGAGGGGAAAACTTTTACTTTTCTTCGACTTCTCTCTGTCCGAGGGGCTGAACAGGTCTGGCATTGTACCCAATTATCTTCACAAACCGATCAACATCCTGTTGGGAAATATGAATAGGCTCTTGCAGAACAATCCATTGAACCCCTTCTGTACACGGAGGAATGGTCAGAGAGCCAGAATATGAATAATGATGGGTATTGTGAGGAAGAATATCTGTAAGATGTACACGGAGAGGAACAGACACTTCTTGTCCAATTTGGTCAGGCAACCAATCCCACAATTCACCTAGCACTTGGTGATCTGCATCCGCTGCAATCATCACCTGACAGATACCTTCTTGTATTTTTCCTTCCTTCTCGCTATGACCTAGAGGGTATGGATTCTCAGTTTGACATCACGATTGTCGGAGGTGGTGCAGCAGGCCTCGCTGCTGGCATTTTTGCAGCCCAAACAAACCCACAACTGAAGATTGGGATTGTCGATGCAGCCCGAAGCATCGGAGCTAAAATTCTGGTCTCCGGTGGGGGACGTTGCAATGTGACCAATGAACACGTCTCACCAAACGACTTTCACGCACCTAAACAAATCGTGAGACGAATTCTCAAACGTTTGGGACAACAGGACACGGTACACTGGTTTGAATCATTAGGTGTCCCACTTAAAATTGAAACGACAGGAAAGCTTTTTCCAGAAAGCAACAGCGCCAGGACTGTTCTACAGGCTCTTTTACAACAATGTCGGTCACTCGGCATTGCCATTCTCACTCAACACAGAGTCCAATCCATTTCCCCATCAACAACCAGTTTTAAGATTACCCATCAATCTGGATCATTCGTGACCCATAGCCTCATTATGGCCACAGGAGGCCAATCGCTCCCCAAAACCGGATCAGATGGCCACGGATGGGAGATCGCCAAGAAACTAGGACATACCTGCACACCCTGCTACCCGGCCCTTGTTCCGCTAGTCCTAAAGGATAATTTTTTTCACAAAGAACTTTCTGGTATTTCGCACGAAGCCACCCTCATGACGAGGGTGAATGGAAAACTGATCGATAGGCGTTCAGGGAGTTTACTCTGGACACATTTTGGCATGAGTGGGCCAGTGGTCATGGATGCTAGTCGTTTTTGGGTTCTGGCCACCGGGCAAGGAGACCACCCTGAACTTTCCCTATCATTTTTTCCAGGGCATTCTCTTGAGACCATCGACCAAAAACTAATCCAGGCAAAAAACAAGACCCTACTAGGACTTCTCTCAGGCGCCTTCCCTCAACGATTAGTAAAAATTCTTTGCTTTCATCTGGATACCACAATAGGCCAACACCAACATGACGACCCTCAATCCTCTCGCACGTCGATTCCCTTATCGCAACTGCCTCGTCGTACACGGCGTGATCTCGCTCATCTGCTAACCAATTTGCCGTTACCGGTCTTACAGAGCCGAGGATGGAATTTTGCAGAAGTCACGGCCGGAGGGATTCCTTTAGAGGAAATCAATCCACAAACCATGGAATCACGCAAAAATCCTGGCCTCTATCTGATTGGGGAAATATTAGACTGTGATGGCCGAATCGGCGGGTTTAATTTTCAATGGGCCTGGTCAACAGGATACATCGCTGGTAACAGTGCTGCTGCCAGTTTTTCTACCAAAACCAGAAAAATTCACACGGCAAAGAAAGGGTAAACTTTCGGTGTCTTTCTGGGATAGTTTAATACGAATCAATCGCAACATTGGTGGAGTGAGGCTCACAACACTGTTCTTTTGTCATTCCTGCGAAGGCAGGAATCCAGAGCACCAGTTATCCTTGGCCAAGAAACCGCCAGTCTGCACACACCCTTCATAACGGAGAATATTCCAACAAATAGACAGGAATGCCCTCCCTATTGAAATGAGCATAGCCATCATGTATCAGTCTAGCTCTTGGGTGTCCATGCTCTGGATCCCTGTTTTCACAGGGATGACGACGAGGAACGGACTCGTGCCAACAAGAACCTCCTTTGCCAGAAACCATCAGTCCAACTGCAATCCAAACTCACTCCACCAAAATTGCAATTGATCCTTTAATACGAGCTTCCTCAAAAACCTTCCAATAACCCAATGAAAATTTGCGGAAACTTTTCCTAGGCCATCTGTAATAATTCTTTAATGGCCCCACTCACCCCTTCAAAAATTTGATGCGGTTTCGCTTCCCCATACATATAGGCGGGTGTGGTAATTACTTTATTAGCGGTGTCCACCACATAATGTTCCACTGCACAATTTTGATGTTTGGCCCCAGTTTTTTCTATTTCTGAAGCTGTCCCTGCATCTTGACCAATCGTCACATTCACTCCCTTATCACCAAAAGCCAGGGCCATAATAGCTGGCGCAATACAAATGGCCGCAATGGGTTTCCGACTGTCATGAAATTCTTTCACGACTCGTAGGACTTGCGAGTCAATTTCCCCACTACTCCCCTTTTCCGCAAAGTTACAGAGGGTCAGAGCTGCCCCAAATCCTCCCGGAAACGCTAACGCATCAAAATCTTGAGCTTTGAGATTTTCCAAAGCCTGAATGTCCCCACGCGCGATACGACCAGCCTCCTGAAGAACATTTCTGGATTGCCCAGATTTTTGCTGCGTGAGATGATTGGTTTCGGGAACATCTTTATTGGGAGCAAAGATTTTGAATTCGGCTCCATATTGTCCAATGGCAATGAGCGTACTAATGGCTTCGGTAATTTCTGCCCCATCAAGGTGTCCACAACCCGATAAAATAACGGCAACTTTTTTCATAGCATCCTCCTCACCTATCCTGTTCACTCATTCATCACCAATACATCTATCTTTTGCAATATTATTCAAGGAAGGGCCTGCCCTGAAGTTTGGCCTCGCACATTGGCTTTCGCAGACCTT
>CAZKRH010000253.1:0-1754 GCA_964555115.1 uncultured Nitrospiraceae bacterium
CTTCACTTGAATCCTGAAGAGGCGCTCAGAAAATCTACCAATCGTTTTGTCAGTCGGTTTCAATTCATGGAAAGACAAGCAGAACAATCCGAAAAAAATTTACAAGAACTTACTGACCAGGAATGGGATTCCCTGTGGGAACAAGCTAAGAGTTACGAGCAAAATCAGTTAAATCCAGGTATGTAAAAATTTCTCCTATTCCCCCGAAGACCAGAAACTCATGGAAGATCCAAAAGAAAACCAAGAAACAGGAAAACGGGTGGGCATTCATCCCCTGATCGTCCTTTTTGGGGTTATTTTTGGGCTATGGATTTTCACTCAGGCCATCATTCCCAAGTCAAAAAATATCCAACCCCCACAAGGTCCTGGATCCAAAGCTGCAGAGTCCCAGCTATTAGAAGATGCCAATAGTGCCATCGTGCCTGCCTTTAAGGTCACCGCAACCGTTCTAGACTTGAATGCGATGAGCATTCTTGTCCCTCAAGAAACCACCGAATCTCAAATCATTTCCCTCCTCTATTTCCTACGGGATGCTAGAAAAGATGGCACCCTCGCTTCCTTAATTCCTCCTACCTCACCAGAGGACCCGCATAATAAATTTTCCATCGCGGATATCTATATTTTCTCTGACTCCACCTATGCCGTAGCGGATGCGGTTCAAATCCTAGCGATCGGTGCCCATGTGCCAGGAGAATTTTATTCCCCCACTGTCCCCTATGAGGTGGCCATGAAACATGTTCGAGGGCACTATACAATTAATAGCAATGAGAGAGTGACCCCTGAACAAGCCTCTCTGGGTTTTGGAGAAGAAGCCACCGGCCTCTATTCACAACGATATAAAGTTGTGTTTTAACAAGAGAAAACAGGAAAGAATATCGTTCTTCTATGGTAGGGGGGATTAGCCAATACGCGGTCTCGGTCTATACACCAATCTGATCTTTGATGGTTTGCCTGAGTGCTTCCTGTTCAGTCTCCATCCAGGACTCAAGGCGAGGGAACAGATGGGAAAGCGAATCGGTAAAGGGAGCAATCATCACATCTAGCCTATCATCAAACATGTCTTCTTCATTCGCAATGTGAATTTTTTTGTCCGCAATTGATCGAGTCAAGAACTGGTTCATCCGAACAATTTGCCCTGTCGTACCACCTGATAAACCCACAATCTTTTTCTTTAAATATTCTAACTCTTCTTCTATGGCAACTTTCACCCGAATCCCTTGGGGTGTCGCCCATGTGGGACGTTGCACTGAGTAGTCATACGAAAAGACGGGTTCACTGGGTTCCCGGAATGGACCCATGACATTTAAAACTGTAAACGCTCCCGCCATGACAAACCTTCCTTTCAGGACAATTGTTCAAAATCCCAAACAGAGCTATCCCTGAAACGTGGGGACAAATAGATGCAACTGTTGCAAAGAACTTTACTAAGGGCTTGTGCCAAAATAACTTTGGCAAAATCGCGCCCAGATTTGTGTCGGATTTGGACGGAACGATGGAGAAAAAGCCGAGGCATAGCACAGCGAGGTTGAGGGTTTTTCGATTGAGACCCGTTCAAAGATGGCCTGAAGATGGGATGTGAGATGTCACAAGTTATTTTGGCACAGGCACTATAGGTTGGTCGGGGCGAGAGGATTTGAACCTCCGACCCCCGCGTCCCGAACGCGGTGCGCTACCGGGCTGCGCTACGCCCCGACTTCACAGAACTCGCTCATCCAAGAGAATGGAACGTTAGCCCATGGGCTTCAGCCACGGCT
>CAZKRH010000254.1:0-8051 GCA_964555115.1 uncultured Nitrospiraceae bacterium
GACCATCGTACCCCTTACGATGTGACGGCTAACATCGCCACACAGGTCCGGCAATCATTTGAGAGTTCCTTACAACATCTCCATACCGATTATCTAGACCCCTATGTGTTACACGGACCCTATTCTCGTTTTGGACTCGGTCCCTCGGATTGGGAAGTTTGGAACACGATGGAAGAATTCTATCAGGCGGGACGGACGAAAATGATTGGAATCAGTAACGTGAATGCCAATCAACTTTCCACGCTCTGTGAAAAAGCGACGGTTACACCCATGGTCGTCCAAAATCGATGTTATGCAGCAATGGGATGGGATAAGGAGGTAAGGGACCTGTGTCGGACCCACCATATTGTCTATCAAGGGTTTTCTTTATTAACCGCAAACCGGGAGGTATTACAAGACCAGGCTGTTGCTAAAATAGCTCAACGATTCGATACGAGTTCTTTGCAAATCATCTTTCGGTTTGCTCAACACATTGGCATGCTGCCCCTAACAGGAACGACCGACGAACAACATATGAAAGAGGATTTAGGAATCGACCATATCGAGTTGTCGGAAGAAGAGGTCTTGTTTATTGAAAAGATCGCACTTTGAGTTGGCAGAGGCCACCACAAGAGGGTGACCTCAGATACAGTTTTTTATCACCAGGCGGGAATAAGTAGTAGGACTATTAACTAAGAGACAAGGCCAGGAAGCGTGCCGACAGGGGTAAACACTGCCCCCCCCACCACTGGTTCCATCACCTCGCCCTGCCTCATATGTCCCACAATCAATAGTAGCATCAATTAATTTATCAGGAGGGCCAGTCACCCCCGTAATAGTGGCCGTAGCAAAACCGACAATGGTGATAAATCCTGACGGATTACTACAATCAGTCGATTCATACACGGGAACCAACACCTTCCATTCACCCGAGGCATCCTTATTTGCATCATAAAGTGCTTCTAAGTTATTAAAAACACCTGCCACTTCTCCACCAGTAAAATTAAACTGCGTTTGACCAGCCACTGCCTCGGGAGCAGTAAATGTTGCTTCTGTTAATGGATTTAACCCATCAACGATATTATTCAGCGTATTGGCACTATGACTGGGGTCAGTAAAAGTATGCCATCCCGCACAGCCGGTAGTTGATCCCGTTGGAGAAAACTGAATAGCCGCCCCACAGGAGTTACCATTCTCAAACCATTGTTCTGAAATAGCAAAGGGCGCGCCAATGCCACCAGGGGCGGCAGAAGAAAGAGTCGTGAGCGCCGCCGTGGCTCCCATCACAATATTGATACCATCCACCCCTAAGAGTCCCGCAAAAAACGTTTCCACGGGTTGATTGACTGTTTCATCCCGCCGCACTTGAATCCCAACTCCCGTTGGAGGAAGCGAGCCAGGTGTATCAACGTCCACGGACGTCAAGTGACCGGTTGTTGAATCCCAATTCCCGACAATAATGTCTGAAGAGGAGAATGTAATGTGAGCCCCCCCCGCATTACTGTTAGGGGTCAGTGCATTGATCTGATTCACAATGGCCTGTTTAGCAGCAGATGTTAAAAAATAGTTTTGTTGCGCTCCCGCCGTATCCAAACCTTCATAAATTAGGCCCACTTGTCTCGCGCCCGCTAAGGCCGCTGAATCTGCCACATTCTGCAATTCTTGTTTAACCACCCACCCATGACCTAAATCAATTGCCAATGCCGCCATTCCCAAGAGTACCAACGCATTGAAAGCCATGACCAACGAAATCACGCCCCTTTGATTTTTTTCATTCAACCTAGCCCTTGTTCCTAAAACATATGGTTTATATATACTATTCATTATTCATCCTATTCATTATTCATTGTAGTCGCGGCACTTAACGGCAGGGTATCATCAAGAGGAGTCAGATGGGACAGGATCATAAAGTCATAGTTCGAATTCACTTGCACAGTCAAAGGCGTTCCCACAGCTCCACCTTCACCAGTCACCGTCACCGTCGCAGCGCTAACGGCAGTTGTCTCCCAGCCTGAATTCGCCATGGCTGTTTTGACCACATTCTCTATTTCCGCTTCCGTCTTTGCCGGACTGGATAAAATAATGCCAAAACGCGCTCCTTCCCGACTCGCATTCACCAGGGCTGCCTGATTGGTCATCAACATGCCAAAGTCAATAATGCCCATGAGGAGCACCATCAATAGTGGGAGAAAGAGCGCGAACTCTATGGCTGCGATCCCTTTTTCTGTTTGAACCCCACCTCGAGACATCAAGCGTACCCTTCCCTTTATTTTATGTATTCTGAATGACTCTCCTGGAAAACTCCCAACAAGAAGGCCCATTTAGGCCCTGTTCCTCATGTTGATCTATTATGATCTATTATTATTTATCGGCCTTGTACCAGCTGGGCTTGAAACCCAGTAATGCAACAGAGTCGATGTGAGGAAGACTTTCCCAAATCCTCATGAAAACACTACAATGAGAAAGGCAAACGGCTCCGACATACCTCTTTCTTCCAGGGGTACGGAATGACGCACATAAATTCACGCAGTATGAAGAGAAAAAGCTGCACGAAGAGGGGATGTAAGTAACTCGCCCTAGCAGCACCTACTCATTTGTGGGAAGGGAACTTCTCCTTGAAAACCCAGATTTTTTGAAAGAGCCACCCGGGCCTTCTTTTTTTGATTCAGACCCACAACATCAAAGAGAAGACCTGATTTCTGAAGGTAAAGACATGAAGAAGGAACTCACCGAACGAGAAAAGATATGGCATGGAATCGCAGCCGCATCCTTATCCGTCGTGGCAGGACTGGGTCATTTATATCTTGGGATCCCCCGAGGTAACATCCTCATAGCCTGCTCCGCCGCCTTTTTCTTAATTGGGAGATTTTATTGGCCTCCAGCAGAATGGCTCTATATTCAATTTGCTATTTTCAGTGGTGTGGATGCTTTTTCTTTTGCCAAGCGAGGACGAGGGCTGTTTTAAACCTCATTTTATTTCTTTTTCACTATCTGACCTCATTTAGGTTCCTTACATCATTGCGCTCCGGGAAATTGGAGTTGGCGCCAAGCTTCATACACCATTACCGCTACGGCATTACTTAAATTTAAACTCCGGCTATCGGGTTTCATCGGGATGCGCAATCGATGAGATTCAGGAAGAGAGTTTAATATCTCCGCGGGCAAACCCCGAGTTTCTGGGCCAAACACCAACGCATCACCAGCCTCATACGAGACTTCGTGGTACAAGTGTTTCCCTTTGGTCGTCACCCCAAATATCCGGTTAGGGTGTCGGGCATCCAAGTACCGTTGAAAATCATCGTGGAGTTCGATATCAGCAAATTCATGATAATCCAATCCCGCTCGACGAGCGCGTTTATCATTAACCTGAAATCCTAAAGGACGAATCAAATGAAGAGCAAATCCCGTATTCGCACAGAGACGAATGATATTCCCGGTATTCGGAGGAATTTCAGGTTGGAAAAGGACGATATCGAGCATAAAGAAATAATTTTAAGGTGAGAGATGCTAAATCGAAAATTAAATCCAAAATGAGATAAAACGCTCTTCATCAAAGAATTTACCAACCCAAGGATCCAGGCCAGAGACCACTTGTTTGATCAACCGAGGAGAAAACCTGAGTGGTAAACAGAAGCTCTGTATATAACGAATTCCCTCTCCTCACACCTTGAGAACTGCGCTAGTACTCGTTTGTAGAAGAAGGGTTGGAACGACTTGAAAATTACTTGGGGAGGTCGGAAATGTACGACCTAAGTCTCATCAGAGGACCTTGCAATCTTGACACTATTCTTTCCAAGGAAACCCTGAAGCGTTGGCAAGGTTGCGAGGAGTCTGCAGACCAGTGAGGCGTTTTTCATCAATAATCCAGGTGGGGTAGCTACGAATGTTTTCAGCCGCGCAGGCTGGGGTGAGCGGACTTCCACGTCCACCTGAGCTACACTCCACATAAGGAAGACGTTCGGCTGAAGCCTCAAACTGGGCTTTCTGTTCCTGGCACCGTGGACACCAATGCGCACCATAGAACTTTACCCCAGTGTCTGCCAAATGAATGGCTAATGCCTGAAGCTGAGGATCCTCAGGACCCGCAGCCGCACTAAAGAGGCCGCTATAATGCATGTGGAGCCCTCCAACGATCAGAAGAGCGATCACCGCCGCCTCCTTGACCGATGTCGACCAATTGGGAGGTCTCCGCACAATGCTGAGAATCATAATGGTGGTGATGATGGCAAACGACGCCAGACAGTAAGGACAGGTGGCCTCAATCTCGACTAGGGAGATAATCGTAAGGTAGGCACTCACCGCAAACCCACCAATCGCCACGAATAACAACGGGGTTCCACTACCAAACTTTGTACGGCCTTTCCAAATGAACCAGGCTATGATGATGTACGTGAGACAACCCCAGAACGCCATGGGGATTTCCAGCAAGGTTGCCCATCGACTCCCTTGGACGACGTCACATCCAGAGCCCTCGCTACAAAAGGCTGGATGCACATCAAACCAAGCCCCGTACGCCAGATAAGCCGTTAACAGGATTCCGGCTGCCGCCAGTACCAACAGGACCATGTCCAGCGGTGCATTTGACTTGCGGGCAGGTGTGGCACTCGAAGCACTCTTCTCGGATTCCTTATTAGTAGATTTCTGACGATTCTTGTTTTTTGGCATCGAAGCCCTACTTAAAGATCAAAAATAGAAACAAATGCCTTAGGGTTTTTAGTGTACCGGCAATCGATACCAAAACCAAAAGGATTATGCAATAAGGATCATGAGCCGAATTCCACTTTGGGAAACAGATCTAAAAGAAGGTCGCGTGGACTGGACAGGACGCGAGATGATGTAAAAATAAGGTGGTGGGTCGTACAGGGATCGAACCTGTGGCACGCTGATTAAGAGACATTTTCATTGAATATCCGACCGTGATACCGGATGAGTTTTTTAACCACACAACAATGTACAATAGATCATGACTTGGCATACTCACTTTTTCTCAACGGTCACGATTTTGGCCAGCACCGTCTCATTAACCTTGGCATGTGGACAAGGATTACAACCTAGCCAACCCATTGAGGATTTGGAAAGAACAATGGAACGAAATGAAATGGTGAACCAGCAAATGGTCAGACGAGGGGTGAAGAATCCTGCGGTACTCGAAGCCATGAGGCGAATCCCCAGGCATCAATTTATTCTGGACTCATACACGGAAGAGGCCTATGAAGATCATCCTCTTCCCATCGGGTATGGGCAGACCATTTCGCAGCCCTACATCGTAGCATTCATGACCGAGGCCCTTGAATTGAAAGGAGATGAAAAGGTGCTCGAAATAGGAACCGGCTCAGGGTATCAAGCGGCCATCTTAGCGGAACTGACCACCGAGGTGTTTACCATTGAGATCGTGGAACCATTAGCCGCTCAGGCTACGAACACGTTAAAGAAGTTGGGATATCACAACGTCACCGTGCGCGCCGGTGACGGCTATCAAGGTTGGCCAGAAGAAGCCCCATTTGATGCCATCATCCTGACAGCAGCCCCTGACCATGTTCCTCAGCCATTACTTGATCAACTGGCAGTGGGAGGACGTATGATTCTGCCAGTAGGAAAATTTTCACAGCAACTTATTCTCTTTCGTCGAACTGAAACAGGCCTGGAACGCACCAACCTGTTACCCGTCATGTTTGTCCCAATGACCGGAGAAGCTGAATAGCCAACCTGTGGAGCATTGTGGCTTCAATATTGTTAACTCGTGGTGGGTCTCTCGTACAGGTATCAAACCTGGGGCCCGCTGATTAAGAGACCCCAAAATCTCGCATCTTGTCGATGAGAGTCATGGCTTACTCTTTTTGCAGTTCCCTCACTGCTCTCCGAGGTGTCGAACGGCTCCAATCGACGGCATGAAAAAATACCCACTGCCCACAACTTTGCCGAACCAGCTGATCCCACCCAGACGAAATCGAAGAAGGTTATAACGTTTTTAAATATTCTACTAAGGCCCAACGTTGTTCGTCAGATATGGGTGGCAACTTATCCAGAAGCACCTTTCCCTCAGCATCACGCAGAGGCTTTCGATTCTCATCGAGGCGAATGATGGGGGTCTTACCGACAGCATATTCATGACCCCGATTGCTGTTGCTTGGCTTTGACGTATCAAAGACAAAAAGCCTCGGATATTCTTCCTTGCTTTTGCTAATAAACCCAACTTTTCCAGGATCAAATTCACGGCTACCCACGGTAAAAGTTTGAGACCTACAGTTCTGTCCGGCCGCGATTTCATCGGCATGACAACTGGGCAGGAACAGTTCATATAAATTGGGGATAGATCCATTATGCAGGTACGGGGCAGTGGCCCATATGCCATTCAACGGCCGCCCTTTATACGCTAACAGGAATTTTGGATCATCACCCACAACTTCGAAATCAAAGTGTTTGTTCGCGACTAAAACGGGATTATCGAATAGGGCGACGATCAAATCATAGATTTTATCGGCCCACCGGTGCAAAAACCATTTATCGTGATCGGGTTCAAGCAATACCTTGGTCACTGCCCTGGTGAGCGCCTCAGCAGCCAGTGCCGTTTCTCCAAACCGTTTGGACTTGGGATCCAGCGAGTTCACTCTTTTACCCTTAAAAAATCCACTCTTCCCCTGAGAGGAAATGGCGTTTTCCGCCATAAATTTATCGCTTCCAATGAGATCAAGGCTGGTAAACTCCGCAATGACCAAACGGTTGGGATCTGTCCGATCAATTCTCTGATGACAGAGGTGACATTTATATTCTTCAAAAACACCCTTTCCTTTTTTGGCCAACTCTTGGTCAATTTCAGGAAAGATTCCATCGTCCGTCAAGTCTTGCCACAGGGGAGAAATCATTTTCGTCACCTGGCGTTCTAATCGAATTTGGTTTCTATTGAGCGCAGACGACCGGTACCCGAGGTCCCCTTTGATTTTCTCCAAGCTGAACGTGGCAAACACGCCGAGAACTTCACCGGTATTTCGCCCCAAAGCCCCTTCTCCCGGATTACTCGAGATCCCGTTCCACTGAACAAAATCATGTTGGGGAGTATCCCATAAAAACGGATAGCTCACCGGCGCATTGGACGTATTATAGTTATCCATTCCAGGTGTCAGATGACCCAGAACCCGATTGAAAATCCGCCCAAAGGCATCAAGCCGGGCATAGCCATACGGAACCACCTCTCCATTGTGTAGCGGAGTATTCTGGCGATTGTACTTTTGGAAATCCCTGGTAAAGGTTTGCAGTTCGCTTCGAAACACCTCGATCACCTTGGGATCCTCGCCTGGTAAAATCTTTTTAGCCAAACGCTGAAATTTTTCATCGTTACTCACAGTCGAGTGCAAAGCGATTCCCAAATCTTCCAACATCGACTCAATATCCGCTAAGGCCGGCGCACCATCAATGCGAATGCCAACGCCCTGATAGTTGATTTGATTGGTATGACAGGCCGCACAGGTTAAACCGACGTAGGCCTTCCCTTGATATTCATCTCGTACAAATCCAACCGGGAGACCATCTTCGTTATCCCAGCTCTTGGGCTGAGGAAGATATCGGTACCTCCGCATGTTTTCATCGGCTCGGAAGAGTTCCGTGTTGCCTTGCTGTTCAAGATGAATGAACACCCCGTAAGGGATCATATTAGAGCCCTGGGACGTGTTGTAAAACCACAAGCTATCCGAGGCATCCCAGTTTTGATCGGTGTACACTATTTTTTTTGCCGAGTCACCGAAATGATCATGAGGTTCAGGGATGGCAGAACGATTTTCATCTAGGAAGACACCCTGTGAAGTATAGGCACAGGAAACAAAGAAGCTGGCAAAGAACAGCAAACACAGACACCAGTGGTATTGTGTGTTCATTGAATCCCCCCTCCCTCTCGCTGAATGACATAAAAACATTGCAACCAAAAAGCCTTCACAGACACAGACTCAGACATTCTTTTCATCAATCTCCCACCTCAAGACAAGGCCAAACCTTCTTGAGGGGGAATGTTCAAAAAAGCATGCCCTGAGTCTTTCCGAAGGGTCCGTCCAGCAAGGCCGCAGCCATTTTGATGCCCGGAG
>CAZKRH010000255.1:0-2703 GCA_964555115.1 uncultured Nitrospiraceae bacterium
GTTGGGCTCTTTTCTTCCAGAGTGCTGAAGCAATGACTATTCCGTTATCCTGCATTCTCTGCACAACATGCGTAGTGTACAAGGTCCTGTCCGCTTCAATGACCGCATGAATGTAATCGGCAACTTCCTCTGGTGGAACACCAGCTTGGCCTCTGGCTTCGTTTGGCCCTACGGGCATTCCCGCGAAGGCAACCAATACCATCACCCCCATCAGAGTTCCTTTGAAAAAGGTTGTTTTGAACATGGTGACCCTCCTTTTCTAAGGTTCCGAAAATAAAAATGCCTCCCCAGGCCGCAGAGGTCCAAGAAGGCATGACATTTAAACGAGAAAAATCTTTGCCGTCACATAAAAAAGCTCTTCGAGGTTCACAACCCCCAAAGGGCCATACACAAGGTCCTGCACGAAGATGCTATGAGGAAACCCAATTACCCCATGGTCTCCTCCACACATGAAAGGGTGTCCGGGTTACCGTCCCTGGTCGACACCTTCAAGTGACCGGCCTTCCGCTGGCCCGTCAAGATGACTCAGTCACTAACACAACTCCGAATCCTATTAAATTATCTTGAGATACTCCTCCTATTGACAGAAAAAATCAACTGCTTTTAGAGGGGGAGATGTTATGCCCTAGGGGAATTGGGAAGACTGGCTGCTCTTCTAGCTTATGAGTTTACTACCGAATAACTTCTTCTTTGAATTGTTTGGTGTAGCGTTGTCGTTGTGGCATTACACCCTTCCTCGGGCTTGTTTGATGGGTCCACACTATCGGGGGTGGACTAGGATAAGGTTTGGAGACAGTTGCAGAGAGAATAGTTGCTGTTCATAAAACACCTGGTTTGCGAACGGCATTTCTGACTAATTGCACCTGAATAAAATCAGCCAGTTATGACGCCATTAAACTGAGGGTTTTATGAACACTCGCTGGAGAGATGTGGAGGGTGTGAGCAATTTGGCGGATGGAGTGTCCATCTTTGCGGAGAGACTTTACGCGGGCAGGGTCACTTTTCAAACTCTATGTAACAAATACTTAGCAGACCCCAAGATTCAACGACAAGCAACTCATGAAAAGAAAGCAAACTGGGTCACCAAAAGATTCGTACCTTATTTTGGCGGCAATACACCAATCAAATCCATAACACAGGGTCAGATTGAGTCCTATCTGGAAGCCCGTCTCAAGGATAAAGGTTATCTGGGATCTTCCTTAAAAATCTCCACCACCAATCGAGAACTTGCCTGCATAAAACACATGTTCACTTGGGGCACTCGAAGGGGTTACTTGGAGAATAATCCTGCTCGTTTTCTGCAACAGGAACCCGAAGATAATGTCAGGGATGAAATCCTTGAACCTGATCAATACATTAGCCTCCGAGATCACACTGAAGAATGGCTCCAACCAATAAACCAAACCGCCTATTACACTGCCATGCGGGAAGGAGAGATCTTATACTTAACCTGGCCGAAGGTAGATGTAAAGAAAGGGTTTATTAGACTGACCGCAGAGGACACAAAAACCAAGGAAGGCAGAATCATTCCGCTAACCTTCACTCCAGACTTACTTCAATTATTTCGGGATTTGTTTAAGAACCGACCACTACACACTGATCGAGTGTTCTTACGAAACAATCAACCTATAGGGTGTATACGGTCAGGATTTGAGAGAGCACGTACAAAGGCAGGGATTACCAACTTCAGATTTCATGACCTTCGGCACACAGCCATTACGAACATGCGACGAGCAGGAATTGATCACTTAACCATCATGAAGATTACGGGTCATAAAACCATGGTGTGTTTTACCAGATACAACAGCTTCCGTGAACCGGATCTTTTGGCAGCAGCAAATCTTTTCCACACTTATGCAACACTACGCCAAAATACCCCGTCCACTACCCTGCTACCTTCCGGCACTGAAACATCAATAACCCCTTGATTTTCTTGGTGCCGGAGGCCGGAATCGAACCGGCACGGTCCTTACGAACCGAGGGATTTTAAGTCCATCTCTTCGTATGGTCTATTCTACCAATTTCCAACTAAATCAAGTGATTATCCTTTCTTAAACATCCCTGAAAAGGTAGTTTACCTCATATCGTGTCCTGATAAATGGGGAAGAAATGGGGAGAGGATATACCACGGATATTCTTCCTATTGGCCCACTCCCCAAAAGTCTATTACTTCGTTTTCCAACCCCGAATATTGTTTGCAATGGCTATTTTTTATCGATGGGAAGACTTTCGGATTCACACTGGCCCCCTCGAAAATAATCTTTACTAATTCATCGATTTCCACCATTCCCAATAAATATTCAGGCACCGATCCCCCAGGAATTTCAAGTGGTGGAAGTTCCCCAAAGTTAATCGAAGAGATCATCCCCTCTTTCAGGATTTTATCCGGATATCTAATGGACTCAAATTTATCCAGCTCGTCTATTACTTTATCGTACTTGTCCAATTCACCTGCTGGCTTTCTTGACGTTTGTTTAAACGCAACCCATAACGATTTTAGTCCATGTCCGAAATTTCCTTTTAATAAATTGAGTTTGCCCTCAATTTGTTCATCATCCATCGAATCACGAAAATGACAGCCCTTCAAAAACATCTCAACGGCGTGGTGACAAAGATTCGCACAAATTGGATTGAGATTAGAGCTACCAGCAAATCGAGCTGCCACATAATATTGGATTCCAAAATCAAAAAATTTACTTTTAT
>CAZKRH010000256.1:0-14846 GCA_964555115.1 uncultured Nitrospiraceae bacterium
GACCTTAGGCATACCTTTGCTTCACGCTTAGCCATGCAAGGGTGCAATGACCGAACAATTATGGAACTTGGGGGCTGGGGCTCCCCAAGGATGCTAAAACGGTATGCCCACCTTAGCCCCGCTCATTTATGGAAGGCAGTGGAAGGGCTGACTCAGACTGGAACTGGGAGTAAAACTGGGAGTGGCGCGGGTAGTCCTCATAAGAACTCCTCGCAACCTATTGAAAGATTTGGAGCGGGAAAAGGGATTTGAACCCTCGACCCTCGCCTTGGCAAGGCGATGCTCTACCACTGAGCTATTCCCGCTCTCTGAAAAGAATAGAACCATTGTATTTTAGTGCTGCCCTTAAGTGGTGTCAAGGAAAAGGAATGTTCTCTATCCTGAGTTATGATCTTCCTAAAGTTTTCTCTTAACTCCACGAAAAAACTTAGCTTTTTCCTCCATCTGTGCCTAAAGTTCCCCATCCTCTGCACCGATCACATTCTCATGGGTACGTTCCCGGCTCAACCGGGCACTTTTTCTTTGCCCTAAAGTTGAACATCTTTTACACTAGGATATGAGGTCCTAAGTAAAGTAGGAGCCTCATCAACTTGCCAACACCATTGACCATTTGTTCATCCATTACTTAAAGAGGGTGCCATGCATATAAGTGTACTGGGGACGGGCTACGTGGGGTTAGTCACAGGGGCATGTTTTGCGGAGTTTGGGCTCAACGTCACCTGTATGGACATTGACCCCAACCGCATTGCCAAACTGGAAAATGGGGAAGTGCCATTTTATGAACCAGGCCTTGCTGAATTGGTGAGCAAGGGGCGTAAATCAGGACACCTCCAGTTCACCACGGATCTCAACCAAGCCTTGGACACCGGACTGGTCATTTTTATTGCTGTGGGAACCCCTTCTCGGAGTGATGGATCAGCCGACCTCTCCTATGTCGATGAAGTGGCCAGAAATATTGGTAGTCGCATGACGGGATATAAAGTGGTAGTCACCAAATCTACCGTTCCGGTTGGTACCGCCGAACGCATCCGTGAAATTATCAAATCTAGTCAAACCACTCCTCGCAATTTCGACGTGGTCTCGAATCCCGAATTTCTCCGGGAAGGGTCGGCTATTGGAGATTTTATGCGACCAGACCGTGTGGTCATTGGGGCTGATAGTGAGCAAGCCACCGCGATCATGAAGGATCTCTATCGTCCCTTGTATCTCATTGAAACTCCGGTGGTCATTACGAATGTCCCCACCGCTGAAATGATCAAATACGCTTCCAATGTCTTTTTAGCGACGAAGATTTCCTTTATCAATGAAATTGCTAATTTGTGTGAAAAGGTCGGCGGCAATGTTCAAACCGTGGCGAAAGCCATGGGACTGGACAAACGTATTGGCGGGAAATTTCTCCATGCTGGTCCTGGTTATGGAGGATCATGCTTTGGAAAGGACACTGCCGCCCTTGTGCATATAGGAGACACGGCTGGTTACGAAATGAAATTAGCCGCGACGACGGAACGGGTGAACGAACAACAACGTGCTCGCATGGTGGATAAAATTCGGGACACCCTCGGAAACATCTCTGGAAAGACGATTGGAATGCTCGGGCTTTCGTTTAAACCCAACACTGACGACTTGCGTGATTCTCCAGCCCTGATGATTGCTGAACACTTGATGAAAGAAGGCTGTACGGTGAGAGCGTTTGACCCGGAAGGTCAGGAAGAAGCCTTGAAAATGTTGCCGAATTTAGTGGGCTGTCAGGATGCGTATGATGTCGCGAATGGAGCCGATGCCTTAGTGCTCGTGACCGAATGGAACCAGTTCAGAAATCTTGATTTTGAACAGCTCAAGGGTCTCTTGCGGGCACCGATTATGATTGATTGTCGAAATGTCTATGATCCGGAACGGGTGGCCGAACAAGGATTTTACTATGTCTCGGTCGGACGTCCTCCTGCTGGAAACAAACCCGCCTAATCTGTCTCCTGTACCCAGGCATGATGCTCCTCCTTGCGGAGGACCATCATGCTTCTTTGGGTTTATATCCCATTCGATCCAACACCTTCATAATTTTCTTTTTCAACGAAGCATCAGCTTCAGCTAACGCCACAGCCAAATGTTCCACCGCAGGTTTCCCAATTTTTCTGAGTATTTCTGTGGCCGACAGACGCAGGTCTTCATCTTCTGATACCAAAAGTGGGACGACCTTGGGAACAGAAGGGGCTCCAATTTTGATCAACGATTCATAGGACCGTTGACGAATATCTCCCACTTCATCAGAGAGACATACCACGAGCTCATTCACAGCTTGGTCTGCTTTTAATTCCCCAAGAATCTCCACCGCATGCTTGCGATTGAGCCAATGGGTATCCTGCAAATCCATAATGGCCTGATCCACTTTGACCAGGTTGGGATCTTTGGATCGAATTCGAAATTGTGAAACGAACCGTTTCCCGTCCACCTCAAAGACTCGGATCGTGGCGCCATCCCCTAATTTAATCTTTTCGAGTTCCCCAATGGCTTCATCAGCGACATCGAGTAAGACCGTGCGGCCATCATAGGCTAACAGCTCTATTTCGATCTGTTTGGCTTCTATATCGATAGCGGTGACATTTTCCGTGACCAAATTAAACCCTTCTTTTTTTTCACCACCTTTCGGTGCAATCTGCATCAGTTTCACGGGAGCTTCATCTGCCATAACGATTCCTTTCTCTAAATCTATAAGGATCTTCTTTATGAAGAAGATTCCGGTTTCCACCCTAAACTGGACAATACGCCTTCGGCCGTATCTCTGACCATTTCATTTTCATCTTCCAACAACGGTAACACCGAATCAACCGCCCGTCGGTCCCCCAATCGAGCTAAGGATTCCGCCGCATTTCGTCTCACCAACCAATCTTCGTCACCCAAGGATTCCACCAAGGAATCATAGGCTCGTACATCACCTATTCGCCCTAAGGCCTCTGCCGCATGCCGTCGAATGATCCAATTGGATCCATGCAGTCCTTCAATGAGGGCATCCGTTGCCCGCTCATCTCCTATTTTCTTTAACACCCGAGCGGCATCCTCACGCACGGTGGCATCCAATAGACTCTCTACCAAAGCTGGCACGGCCTTGGCGTCTCCAATCCGTTCCAATGCCCACACAGCTGCCATCCGTACAGCCCCGTCCTTGTCTTGCAATGCCGTAATAAGGGGATCAACACTTCGAGGGTCTTTTAATTTGCCTAATGCCGACGCTGCCTGTTCTCGTATGGCCCATTCATCATCCGTTAAGGCCTCAATCAGAGGTAATACCGCCGGTTCTCCAATTTGGACCACGGCACTCGTGGCCGCTTCTCGGATAACCAAATCATCATCCAGAAACATATCCAGAAGCCGAGATAAGGCTGATTCGCCCATTTGCCCAAGCCCCGCGGCAGCATGATTGCGCAAACCTTCATTATCATCTTTCAGCGCAGAAAATAGTTGCTCTACCCGATCACTCTCACTCATTGGCATTCTCCCTCCCAGCCCATAGCTCTTCATCGAGTTGAGCGGCGGCGGCCTCAAGTTTATCTAATATGATACCAGAATTATAAGCTACCAGACCATCTTTACTGGTTTTTAATTGTTTCCAAAGTTCAACATGAGGACGTAAGGCTTCGACGTCTTTCATTTTTTCCAATGCCTCTACGGCTAAGATTCGGAGAGGTTTAATGGGAATCAAATCAATGAGCAATTCCACGGGACGGGAGTCCCCAATGAGGCCCAGGGATTTGGTGGCCAGTTCTTTGACCCCTGTATCATTATCCCCTTTCAGTCGATCAATCAACGGGTCGACCGCTCGAACATCTCCGATTTTTCCCAACACGTCCGCTGCCGCTTCCCGGACAACCCAATCGTCATCCTCTAAATATTCAATGAGAATTTCCACACTTGGTCGTCCGATGGGATGAATTTTGCTCACCGCTTCCTGCCGTGCCCCTTCACGAAGCTCACTTTCTTCCACATCTCGCAGTTCATCCATAATTTCATCAATGCGAGCCCGAATCGCCGAAAGTTTTTTCAGGGTGGCAACCGCTGAATCTCGTATGGCCGCATCCCCCATGCTATCAACCAACGCATCGGCAGAGCGAGGATCCATTAGATGATCTAATATCCCCGCAGCCGTCACACGCGCCGACTCCTCTTTGTCCCGCAACATAGCCGTTAACGGACCAATGGAGGTTGGGATGACACCCAACAATGCTGTTACCGGGGGACGACATGTTTCGTCTTTGAGTAACTCCACCAATTCTTTGGCGGTCGACTCCTCCACAATTCCCGCCAATACCTCTAAGGCCTCGACGGCAGATTTTATTACCGCCTCATTCTCATCTTTGATGAGCTGAACCAACGGCGTACCTGCTCGAGGGTCATTGACCCTGGCCAACATCTTTGCAGCTTCGATTTTATAGGCGGGGCTTCCCCTTTCCATCGCCCGAATCAGTTCATCCAATGCTCGAGGGCCCCCCTTCAAACACGCAGCCGTCGCGCGCATTCGACGCCAATCTTCTTCATGCGCTAATTCAGAAACAAGGGTCTCTAATGATTCTTTAGCCATAGGTCATATCCATCCTGAAATGTATGTACCTCTTTACATTCGAACTTGCCTGGGCTTCCACCCCACTTTAGTGAGGGTCTCTTTCACATGATATCGAATATTTTCATCTTTTTCCGTTTTCAAATATTCCAGCAAATGGGGAATGATGGACCGTCCAAAACTCCCTAACGCTTCGGAAGCTTCTGTGCGCACCAAGGTACTTTTCAACGCAGAGAGAAACACCGGGATGGTTTGTGGATCCCGAATTCGAGCCAAGGCTTTGATTGCCGCTTCCATAGGAAGGAGTTGTTGTTCAAATTGATCATTCGAGGAAGTGGGAACTCGGCCTTCAAAATCAGCATCCTTCAAATCCTCCAATGCCTCAAGCAGGTGAGGAATGACAGCGGGATCGCCTATTTTTCCCAGTGCCTCAATTGCAAGAGGACGAAATCGGGTTTCTTTCATCGCGTGAACTAAAGAATCTATGGCTCGGGTATCACCAATTTCCCCAAGGCCCCAAATCACATCTTGCTTCACACTCGTATCTTCCTCCCTTGCCAAGAGGTCTAGCAAGGGTAGCACTGCCCGTGACGACCTCAATAGGCCTAGCGCTTCCACTGTACGAAGCCGAATACTCCAGTTCTTATCTTGAAGAGACGGGATCAAGGTCGTCACCGCAGATTCCTCAAGGAAGCGTAACGCCACGATGGCCTCATCTCGAACGGCTTTGACCTTATCTTGCAGCAATAAGACCAACGTACCAGTGGCTTCAACCACCTTGAGCTTCCCTAAAGCTTGGGTTGCATACATACGAACCACCCAATCCTCATTCAACAAGGCTGACATCAAAGGATCCACCACCCGTTCATCAGCAATAGTGGCCAATACAGAGGCCGCTGACTCTTGAACTGATACATTAGGGTCTCTGAGACATGTCCCTAAATCCAACACCGCGGGTTCTCCAATAGCGGAAAGGGCCGCAGTAGCTGCCTCTCGAACTGCCCGATCGGAATCCCGCAAGGCTTCAATCAACGGCCTGACCCCACGCGGGTCACCACATTGCCCCAAAATAACGGCAGCATCTTCTCGAACACCCCAATCCTTATCTTGAAGAGCAGCAATTTGCTCTGCGACCTGGTCAGGCATTTTTCTTTCCCAACTGAAGTATGATGAGACTGAGAGGAGGCGCATCCTATTGGAGGAAGCCTGAAACACAAGGATCTTGACCTCCCAAGAGGAGAAAGCCCACCCACCCTCTCAATCTGCTCCTCCTGAAAGCCAAGCACATAAGGAAGAGAAATCAATTTAGCATAGCGATTTTTTCAGGGTCAACCAACCGCCGATGGGCTGAGCCATTCGCCGGGTTTGGACACGGCAGACGAGGTTCTTTTGTTTCGGCAAAAGGAACGGGTGAAAAAGTCCGAAAATTATTGGGCCATTTTGGCTTTGAAGGCTTTAAAAAGGGAAATCACCATGAAAATGATGATCAGAGTGAAGGGAAAGGCTGCCAAAATCGACCCGGTTTGTAGGCCTTTTAAGCCTCCTGACCATAACAACACCGCTGCTGCGACGGATTGCACAATCCCCCAGGTCAATTTCACACTATTCGGAGGATTGAGATTCCCATGTGTCGTGAGGGTTCCCAGCACAAACGTCGCTGAATCTGCAGATGTGATGAAAAATGTCGCAATGAGAAAAATGGCAATAATCGACATGCCCCACCCAAGGGAAATTGGTCTAAGACGGCAAAGCGGGCCACCTACCACGCCTTTTTCCTTCATCACTAGTTGAATACCCACATGATCCACCATTTCCAACGAAATGGCTGTCCCCCCAAACACCGAAAACCAAAAGGCACAAAAAAGACTGGGAACCAACAACCACCCAACATAAACTCTCGGACCGTTCGCCCCTTGGAAATTCTCGCCATAAACGTTCCGACAAAAGGGCCCTAGCTATATCTACCAGGCCCAATAAAAAATGGGCCAATTTTTGATCCAGCTGGAATCCTCAGGGGCTAAATCCAAACTCATGGTTGGCAAATTCTGCAAATATTCCCAAAATGTTGACGTAAACACTTCAATATTGAAATTCGTTGGCCCCAAGACAAAGGGATAGAATAAAGGGATAGAATAAAAAGAAAATAGCAAAGGCCAATTAGTATTGCTTAAATATTTGATGCCACGTTGCAGGCCAGTTTGGGCCGAAAGTAAAAACAAAATCGTGACGGCGATGATCAAAAGAAGTTGAGTGATGATGGAATTGGGAATGTTAAAGAGATAGGAAATGCCCCCGATATCGATATAGAAGTCAAACAGATCGAAATAGAGCTGTTAGCCTATGATGGCCGCACGGTCTTACTCGATGTCGCTGATGAAGCCATTGGGGAACTCGAAAAGATTAAATTAGGGAATGGCGCCACGCTTCGAGTCTTTGAGGAGGACGGGAAACGGTTCGTTACACAATTTCGAATTCGATCCAAAGATCCCAACCTGGCCAAAGTGTGTAGCGAAGAATATTTGGCAGGGATGAACACAGGCCTGCAATTTTGGGTGGATGGTGGAAATGCCGGGAACTTGAAGTGGGGAATTTTACACTTTCACAAAGGGTCACTGGTAACCCTTTGTCGATTCACCTTATGGCTTTTCAACTATTCGTTTACCGGTAGGGGGGTGAGAAGGCGAAAGATTGCACCTACATTATCGTTCAATCTTTGGGGGCTTGGCCGGTCTCGCAAAATCTCCAGATGGGCCAAAACGGCCTTCTAATCCGAGAACAGTATCTAGATTCGTATATGGCGTTTCTTGAGGAAGGTCTTCCTTCTCCTCTTCTGAAGGTTCCCACCCTAATTTTTCTAAGGTTTCAAGGATCATTTTCCTGAGGGCACTCGACGCACTGAGTCGAGTGGACGCAAACGCCAACACGCGTTCGCTTTCCTTTTCTACTTTCGAGGAATCGGGATCATGGAGAAAGGCCACCATGGGTTCAATGGCGGCATCACCGATCAAGACGAGTGAGGAAGCAGCGTAATCTCGCAACACCAGATCTTTGAGAAGGAGAATGAGGTCCGGAATAACTTTTGGGTCACGGAAATGACCAAGAGCGGTTGCAGCAGATTCTTTGACAAGTGAATCTTCGCTAATGATACAGCCAGGTGTGGGTGTCCCCTTTTGTTGAATACCCTTTCCCTTCAGGGCATCCAATACAGGCGGTAGGGCTCGCGCATCACCAATCATCCCCAAAGAAGCAATAGCATGTCGTTTGACTATCCCATCTTTCATCACGTCCACTAATCCATCCACTGCTTTGGGATCGCCAATAATGCCTAACGCAATGGTGGCATCCTCCCGAACCGCCCGATCTTCATCCCTGAGCCGTTCAATGAGTGCATCCACCACCCGATCCTCTTTCACCCAGGCCCGCCCAATTTGGTAGTCAGAGGTCATACCCCCTAAGGCTCGGACTCCATGACACCGCACGACAAAATGGGGATCTTTCAACGTTTCAATTAATGCCTGAACCGAAGGGACTCCAATATACACCAGGGCTGTCCCTGCAGTTTCCCGAACAATTTTGGAATTATCTTTAAAGAGTTTGATGAGGGTAGGCACCCCCTTCGGCTCACCAATTTTGCCAAGCGCCTCGGCTGCTGCACTTTTGACGGCTCCATCCCTATCTCGACACGTCAGGATTAATCCGTCCACTCCCTGAGCGGTTTTAAGATTCCCAAGAGTTTTGGCCGACTGTTCACGCACACGCCATCGAGAATCTTTTAATCCAGCCAGGAGACGAGTCACAGGAGCGTCCCCCATCGTGGACATGGCAGTCACGGCATCTCCTTGAACTTCCATCATCGAATCGTTAAACAAGGTGATGAGGCCTTCAAGAGCCTGCTCACCTCCAATTTTGGCTAACCCAAAACTAATTTTAGCCCGAACAGCCCAATAGTCATCTTCTATCGCGGTCAGCAACGCATCCAAGGTTTTGGGATCTCCCATTTCTCCTAGAGCTTGGGCGGCTTCTTCCCTGGTTGTATCATCCACATCTTCTAATAATTCCAATAATTCCTGAACAGACTGTGACATAAGTATCGTCCTTAACTTTGAGGGCTATTCGAAATATTCTGGATCTTGTTTATAGGGCTGGGTATGACTGCAATGAACCGTTAATGTGTTGGTACCTTGACCATCCACGCATTGATCTAGGGAAGGGGAAAATTTCAACACACCATCCAGAGTCACCATAAACCGAAAGTCAAACGTGTACGTTCCGAACCGATACTCTCCCGGTTTGAGGTTGACCTGCTTGGCTTCCGTCGTTCGATGGGCCTCGGAGGCCATGGGGTCCATGGTCCAAATTAAGGGAGTTACCCCAGGAACATGCCACCATGTCACCGGTTTTAATGAGGTGGGATCGATGGTAATGGCAAATTCCCTGGTAAGAGGATTCACCGGTTCAGATGAAAAGCCCAAGTGAACCGGAATAAGAACCAACAACACAAGGAAACTGGTCCCTACCCGACTTACCGTCTTGGCTCTCGAAGGTATGTGGGAAACACCGTGCATATTACGACTCATTACAAGGATTCGTTCCCGGTGGTTCTTCGCTTGGGTACGACTTGGAATATTTCGTGATGGGCGTGACTTTCCCACTCGGTATGAGTCTCTAACCCAAGTGCTTCCATAACCGTGGCCCCGGTATCGAGGATCGACACCGAGTTGGTCATGGAATAGCCAGACTTAATATTGGCCCCCCAGACGAACCAAGGAACCGTGGACATGTTGTGACCAGCCGAACTCGCTGTTTGGACATCTTGGCCAGGACCATTGAGCCCTATCACCATGACCATGGTGTTGTCCAAGACACCCAAATCAGAATAAATATTGATAATTTCTTGAACAGCATTATCCACAGACTCAAGAGCTTGATGATACCGTTTGGAATCCCATCCACGTTTCTTTCCAACATGCGCCGCAGCTGGCAAATGCGCGACGAGAAGACCAGGAACCTCAAACAATCTGAACCCATGGCCTCCTTGGCTCGTCACTTTTTTTAGGTAATCTCGGATATAGACGGTGAGAGTTGCTGGATTACAATGGGGTTTGGCCGTTCCACACGTTTGGGTATCCACATAAATTTCTGGACGAGCTAATTGATAAAACCGTTCATCCATAAGGAACAAGGCAGTATCCTGGCCGCCGGCTAAGTCCATGTAATCAAACATCGTGGGGGATCGCATAAAGGATCGAGAAAAATCGTAATGTTCCCATTCTTTGTTGATCCGATGACGTTCAACCGGAAGTCCCGTTAATAAGGAGGCCATGGCCGGTACGCTTAAAGAAGGGGTAATCGATTTGGCCGACCAGGTCACGGCCCCTTCCTTCGCCAACCGCTGAAGAACGGGAAGCTCACCAGATTGGATCTGCTCATTTCCGATCCCTTCCAGTACCACAAGAATGATGTGATCCGTTTGCGTCCCTCCAAAAACGGGAGAGGGATTACTGACAAAGGTTGGTATGACAACAACACCAACCAATATTGAAATGAGATATTTTGCTAAAAATTGGTTCATGGTGGTCCTATTTAGTTTTTCTTTGAAGCCCGGGGGCCTCAAAAAATGTCGGTTGCCGATGAGTGAAACCGCGATAAACACAGTACACCCACAGTTCACCTTACCAAACTGATTTTCACACGGTCAACCTTACGAGACAGGGAGAAAACCCAGAAAGGGAGGGACTTTTGGGCTATTTACCCCTGGAGATCTCTTGATGCCTGACCCTCATTCGAGGTAAGAGATACTCCGGGTTTCCAAGCATCATTTTTGTTCCTGTCCTGATAGGAAAACGGCATGCCAAAGGAAAACAACTTTTTACATTCAAAATATTCCCGCTCCAATCCAGGTGACCGGGCCACCTACCTCACCTTTGAACCAGGAGCTCCCCCTCAATCACCAGCTTGGAACGATGCCATGGGTCACATGGGACAAACCCTTGCCCAAGCCGGAGTCCGTCTCGTGCTATTTATCTATGGATCGCATTTGGGCTCGGACCTCTTAGGATCCGGTCGATTAGATGAAGTAGGAGGGTTAAAGCGAGGGTATTCCAGAGGAATTCCTGGGGTTGAGTCCTTGCTCAGTATTCTCAGACCTGCAACCTATCTTCCCAACCTCCCGGAGTCGGCACCGGTTCCTCCTTTTTCCAATGAGGAAAGCCTCAAAGATCACCTTGATTCCCTCGTTCACCATACTGGCAATTTTTCTGGTGATTACCTTTCTATGTTTCAGGACGGTCTGAACCAACATCTCTCGCCCCCTATTCCCTGCCTCCGATACCTATGGACCTCAACCCATCATCACTTAGGTAGAATACAGGAATCCTTAGCACTTTTTCAGTTTTTGGACCATCTTCACCATACCAATAACTGGACCTCGAAGGATCGGGTCCTGTTAATTGGCCATGGCCATGCGGGCCACATTTTGTCCCTCCTCTCCAACCTCATCACTCCCAGTGAATCATCTATTCGACCCATGGTCATTGAAATTCTTCAGTCGTATTTTTCCCAGGACCCCTCCTTAACCTTACATTTGGAGCACCTTACAAAGCTAGAAAGTTTTCTTTCCCAAGACGGTTTACAGAATTGGCCAAATCTGGACATGGTGACCTTAGGCACTCCCGTAAGACATGGATGGGATGTAGATGGGGTGGCCAAACTCCTGCACATCGTGAACCATCGGCCTATCCGTTCAGATCATAAAACGTGGTTGGCTAAAATGGACCTTCCTCAGGTGGCGTGGGAGATCCCCACGGCTATAGGGGGAGACTATGTGCAACAAATGGCTGTGGCGGGCACTGATGCAGTGCCAGCAACTGACATCGAGCAAGAGGTCAATCAAAACCTTCGCGAATATTTCGAACCGTATGATGGATTTGAACGATGGCTGGAATGCGCTAGGCGTGCCACACGATGCCAGAATGATGGACATTGCCTCCTCATTGACTATCAGGATGCTTCTGAGGCCCATCCCAGCACCCATTTATTTGGGCATGCCATTTATACGCAGCCACATACCATCTTATTTCAGACTAATGCCCTGATCCAGAAACTGTACCCATCCGAATCTTAGGTCTTCTGAATTAAAGGATTAGACCTAATGGATCATTGCTTCTCCTTATTTGCCTATGGTAATTCTTTGGGGTTTGCCCCTATTGAGGGAAAAACACATAAATTGATTCAGCCTTGGAGTAAGGTTGTTGGGAGACAATTTGGTGTAACCGTTCTCACCACCTATTTTTTACTATGATTGTTGGCGTACCAAAAGAAACATATCCCGGGGAAAAACGGGTAGCCCTTATTCCGGCTATCATTCCTTCCTTAACCAAAGCTGGGATGGAAGTGATTATTGAAAGTGGAGCTGGGAGTGAAGCTGGGTATCCCGACAAGGCCTACACGGAAAAAGGTGGAACCATTGTGAAGTCTCGTGCGGAGGTGTTTGAAACCGCTCAAATCATGACTCACGTTCGCCTTCTTGGTGCCAATCCTGATGAAGGACAACGTGACCTCCCTCTCTATAAATCTGGGCAACTCGTCATCGGCATGGCCGAGCCCTTAACACACCCGCAATCCATCCAGGACCTTAATAGCCGCTCCGTCATAAGCTTTTCCATGGAATTGATCCCGAGAATAACCAGGGCCCAAAGCATGGATGTGCTCTCCTCTATGGGAACCATTGCTGGCTATAAAGCCGTCCTCCTTGCGGCAGAATCCCTACCCAAAATGTTTCCTATGCTGATGACCGCCGCCGGGACCGTGACGCCTGCCAAAGTGTTAATTATTGGAGCAGGGGTAGCCGGACTGCAGGCCATTTCCATGGCCAGACGTTTGGGGGGCCATGTAGAAGCTTACGATTTACGTCCAGCCGTCAAAGAACAAATTTTGAGTTTAGGCGCCAAGTTTGTGGAATTGCCCATCGACACCACGGACTCTGAGGATAAAGGGGGTTACGCCAAAGCCCAAGACGAATCCTTCTATCAACGTCAACGGGAATTGATGAAGAAGATCGTCAGAGTGAGTGATGTGGTGATTTCTACCGCCTCCGTCCCGGGGAAAAAAGCTCCCATTTTGATTACGGAAGAGATGGTGGCAGAAATGGCCCCAGGATCGGTGATCATTGATCTTGCCGCAGAGCGGGGTGGAAACTGTGAGCTCACGAAACTCAATCAAACCATCATGGCTCATGGAGTCTTGATTAAAGGGCCTCAAAATCTCGCATCAAGTGTGCCCTATCATGCCAGTCAAATGTATGCGAAAAATATTTCTACTTTTCTCCTACACCTGGTCAAAAAAGGGGAGTTGCACATCGATACGGCCGATGAAATCACGAACGACACCATGCTCACTCGGGATGGAGAAATTGTCAATGGAAAGATACGAGAACTTCTTGGTTTGCAACCATTGCCCTCGTCTTAGGAGCCTATGACCTCATGGAACTGTTGATCGCCGGCATCACCATTTTTGTTCTCGCTATTTTCGTGGGATTTGAAATCATCACCAAAATTCCTCCCACGCTTCATACCCCACTCATGTCTGGAGCCAATGCCATATCAGGCATCACGGTGGTGGGAGCTATCCTCTCAGCAGGAACCCAACACACCATACTCACCACGACATTGGGGTTCATCGCCATAGTCTTTGCCACCGTCAATGTGATTGGCGGGTTTATGGTGACCAATCGCATGCTCGCCATGTTTAAAAAGAAATCCTAAATCATGGGCACTTTCTTCGTTAATTTCGGATACCTCATCGCTTCTGTGCTTTTTATCCTGGGCCTCAAAGGGCTCACGCATCCGCGAACAGCCGTACGGGGAAATCTCCTTGGTGCGTGCGGGATGCTTCTCGCCGTACTCATTACCCTCACGAATCACAACATCATCAGCTATACCATGATCCTAGCGGCACTCGTCGTGGGTGGTGCTATTGGCGCGACATTGGCCATCAGAATCCAAATGACCTCCATGCCAGAATTAGTCGCCCTCTTTAATGGTTTTGGGGGAATCGCCTCTGTACTGGTTGCCGGGGCGGCCCTCATTGAAAATACCCTTCACACTGATTCCCCACTCTTACAAATCACCATTGCGACGGCGGCATCCGGAATAATTGGAGCTGTGACATTTTGGGGAAGTCTGGTCGCCTTTGGAAAATTAAAAGGTATTGTTGGCGAAAATGCCGTGTTGTTTTCAGGGCAACAAGTCATTAATGGATTTTTGGCCATTACCGCATTGGGACTCAGCGTTGGAGTCGTGCTTGACCCCACCAACCACCTTCTCTATTTGGGAGTTGTGGTTGTGGCATCTATCTTGGGAATCTTATTGGTGATTCCTATCGGTGGCGCCGACATGCCCGTCGTGGTCGCCCTCTTAAATTCCTATTCTGGACTCGCTGCCGCCTCGACAGGATTTGTCCTGTCCAACAATGTCTTGATCATTACGGGATCGCTCGTTGGGGCTTCTGGCATCATCCTGACGCAAATCATGTGCAAAGCCATGAATCGCTCCCTGACGAACGTGCTGTTTGGCGTGTTGGCCCCAACAGGTGATAGCGCTTCGGCAGATGAAGTGTATACCGGTCGTGTAAAATCAGCGTCTCCAGAAGAAGTGGCCCTGCTGTTTGACGCAGCCCGGCGCGTGTGCATAGTTCCTGGCTATGGAATGGCCGTATCTCAAGCCCAACATCCAGTGGCGGCCCTGGCGGCACTGCTGGAAGAACGAGGGATAGAAGTGGAATATGCCGTACACCCAGTGGCAGGAAGAATGCCTGGACATATGAACGTGTTATTAGCCGAGGCCGATATCCCTTATGAATTATTAAAGGACATGGACGAAGCCAATCAAACCATTGATCAAGTTGATGTGGCATTGGTGATTGGGGCCAATGATGTGGTCAACCCCTTAGCCCGTACGGACCCCACCAGTCCTATCGCCGGAATGCCCATCATCGATGTGGATAAAGCCAAAACCGTCGTGGTGATTAAACGAAGTCTGAGTCCCGGTTTTGCCGGTATTCCCAATCCATTATTTGCGCTGGATAATACGCTGATGCTTTTCGGGGATGGTAAGAAAATGGTCCAAGATATGATCACCGCCCTGAAAGACACCTGAGTATTTAGCCTAATTAAAAACAGCTAGGCAGCGTGGATATCAGCGTCACGCATGAGAACAATATGAGAAGTCCTGTAGGAAGCAGGGGAGAGATAAGACGGAGTGAAGAAAGACTATCGGAAGGTCCTTTTGGCCAACCACTT
>CAZKRH010000257.1:0-16851 GCA_964555115.1 uncultured Nitrospiraceae bacterium
TCGAAGGGTTTGGGGCGAAGGCGGAAGGATCCGTAGAGCCTGCCCCCGCAGAGGCGGGGGGCCGCGCACGGGCGGAAATGGCTTTGGGCACTTTTACCGAAACAACAGGCCTGTCCTAAGCTTGCCGAAGGGGCCTCATCGCGTGGGGGCGAAACCCCACTTTAATATTTTTCAACCATACCGGAAAAACCTATTGGTCAATGACGTGCGGAAGAAGCATCCTTCGACATGGCTCAGGAGAGATGCTGCACCTACAAAAAGACGCTATTTTCTATTAACGAACCAGCAGGCCACCGTACTGCACAAAAAACGGGACGAAGACTAGTGACAGAATAGCGGAAAGTTTGATCAGGATATTCAGCGACGGGCCTGAGGTATCTTTGAGTGGATCCCCGACGGTATCGCCAACAACTGCGGCTTTATGAATGTCAGTGCCCTTGCCGCCGAGGTTTCCGGCTTCAATATATTTCTTGGCATTATCCCAGGCTCCACCACTGTTGGATGAGGAGATGGCCATGACGCCGCCAGCGACCAAGGAACCTGCGAGGACACCCGCAAGCGCTTGAATGTCAAACAAGAAGCCCACCAGCAGTGGGGTTCCCATGATCAGAATGCCTGGGGCAATCATTTCCCTCAGCGCAGCTTGAGTTGAAATGGCCACACATCGATCAGAATCCGCCTCGGCTTTCCCTTCCATGAGGCCGGGAATGGTGCGAAACTGACGTCTGACTTCTTCAATCATTTTATAGGCCGCCGTCCCCACAGACTTCATGGTCATCGCTGAAAAATATGACGGTAACATCGCACCGATAAACAGCCCGGTAAAGACCAAGGGGTCGAGCAAATTAATGCTTCCCAACAGATCATGGTCGGGTCCATGTTGCTCCTTGAGCAACAAATCAGCCTGTGTCAGAAAGGCCGCGAACAGGGCCAAGGAGGTGAGGATTGCTGCGCCGATGGCAAAGCCTTTACCGATGGCAGCGGTGGTGTTTCCCGCTGCATCCAGCACGTCCGTTCGTTTTCGCACGTGCTCAGGCATACCAGCCATTTCAGCAATACCACCGGCGTTATCAGAAATCGGGCCGTAGACATCGATAGTCAGCGCAATCACCAGCGTACCCAACATACCCAGAGAGGCGATGGCCACACCGTACATGCCAGCCAACATCCACGGAATATAGATGGCCAGGCCAATCGCGAGATAGGGACCAACGGCACTCTTGTAGCCGAGCGCTAAACCAAAAATGATATTCGTGGCCGAACCGGTTTCACAGGATTTCGCCAATTCTCGCACGGGAGCGTAGTCATGTGAGGTGAAATATTCGGTGATCAGACCAACAACGAGCCCAGCAATTAAGCCAGCCAGAAAGCAAAAATACACCGCCAGATCCGTATACGTCTCACCGCCGATTTGAAAGGAATCGGGGACCATGGCCTTCGTGACGAAAAACATCACCACCGCCGTCAACGCACTGGAGATGATCAACATCTTTTTGAGCGCTGGACCCACTTGGTCTTCGGTGTTGACTTTGATCATCATCAAGGTCAGAAAGCTCACTGGGATCCCAACAGCTGAGATAACGATTGGATACAACAACGCATCGACCATACCGGAAAAGGCCACCGCACTAATCACCATGGCGGCGCAGGTACTTTCAGCACAAGATCCAAATAAGTCGGCACCCATGCCGGCCACATCACCGACATTATCGCCAACGTTATCGGCAATCACCGCAGGGTTACGCGGATCGTCCTCAGGAATACCCGCTTCAACTTTACCCACCAGATCAGCACCAACATCAGCGGCTTTCGTGAAAATGCCACCACCCACACGCGCGAATAACGCAATGGACGAACCGCCGAGACCAAAACCAGCAATGACTTCCATCAGCACGTGCGTGGGAAGTTGAGCCGGCATGATGTTCACCAGCAAAAGATACACCCCAAGCATTCCTAAGGAAGCCAAGCTGACCAACGCAAAGCCCATGACAGAACCAGAATGCAGCGCAACCTTAAATGCGTCGGCAAGGGATTTATTGGCTGAGACCGTGGTACGCACATTGCCCTGTGTCGCGATCTTCATGCCGATGAAACCCGAAAGAATCGAAATGATCGCGCCAACAAGGAACGCGATGGCGGTATAAATGCCTTCGTTCACATAATCGGTATGATGGTCATCAATGAGGACCACAATGATCGCCGCAAAGACCACCATGAAGATGGCCATGAACTTATATTCCTGCTTCAGAAAGGCCATGGCCCCATTGGCGATAGCCGAGTGGATCTTAGCCAGACGCTTCTTGAGGTCAGGATCGTCGATACCCATATCGATGGGGATTTTTCGGGTCGAGGAAGAATAATAAAACGCGATGACCAGCCCGAGTAGTGACAGGGCCAAAATAATCGTTACCGCCATGATGGATATCTCTCCATGTTATTTTGGAAAAAAGTATCGGTTAACATTACATGTGCACATTCATGTACCAATAAAATATTTAGATTGATTCCCTACACACACCACCACAAGAACACAACAAACATGAAGACCCGTATGGCAATATCCACCAATTCATCGTCACTCCTGAGCCCTACATGTTTCCGTTGAATAAGATCAAAGACCAGGTTGGTAGGTCGACATGAAATCTCTGGGAACCGACAGCCTCCCCAACGAAGTCCTTGGGGTAACGCACACAAGAACTGTAAGGTTGCCCGGAGTCCTTAAGAAGATAACCTATTCATTGTTTGCGTGAACTGACCCCGCATGGCCATGAAACCCCTGAAAGACCGGCGACATCTTACATAATTCCGCCTACGTATTCAATGAGACTAGATTGTAAGTCCCAACCCCTTTCGGCTTGCTCAAACCCAAACCTTAGGAAAGGGGACACCAGAAGAAACGGTATAGATTGATGAAAGTGGGAGTGGGATATAGGAATGAGAATTGAAAAATATGAGGGCAAATGTTCAGGAAGATGTTACTCACCTCGTGAAGAAAAAATCCCCAAGGCTCGTTTCAATGTTGTACATTCCCCCTCGGAGAGAATCCTCCATTGGCCAGGCTCGAGGTCATTCAACCGTAATGGACCGACTTCTACCCGAATGATTCTGAGAGTAGGAAAACCTATGGCGGCGGTCATTCGGCGTACTTGGCGATTTCTCCCCTCCTGAATCGTCATTGTGAGCCAAGCGGTTGGCACAGACTTTCGAAAACGAATGGGCACAGATCGAGGCCAAACCTGTGGCTCCGACTCCATCAATTCAACTATGGCAGGAAGTGTTCGCCGCCCGTGAACCATCACCCCCTCTTGCAAAGGGACAAGATCCTTGTAGTCAGGAATCCGTTCTACCTGCACCAGATAGGTTTTGGGAACCTTAAACCGTGGATCAGTCAAATGATGGGCCAATGTGCCATCAGACGTTAAAACCAGTAATCCCTCACTATCTTCATCCAATCGCCCGGCGGAATACACATGGGGAAGGGAAATAAAATCTGCCAGCGTCGATCGCCCCTGGGCATCCTTAAAACAGGACAGCACACCAAACGGTTTATTGAACACAAGCGTGACAGGATTCACCACTTCTCCCATAAGAAACCAACAACTCTCACGACCTACACCATTCTACAGAATTGGCTTGACCAAGTATTTGGCCCTCCGTATCTTGAAGATTCAATATTGAGTGTTGCCCGATGTTGGGATTTCTGGTAACGTGCCTCTACCTATCTACGAACAAACACTACCAGAAAACCGAATAAGAAGGAGAGATCTATGTCTTGGGAACCTAAAGATCCCTTTGGAAAGAGTGGGGGGGACCCTCTGGATGACATCCTTAAGAAGGGTCAGGAGCAATTTAAAAAATTTATGCCAGGTAAGGGCCTCAAACCTATTATCATGATCGTCGTGGTGATTTTTTTACTCACCCAAGCGTTCTTCAGGGTAGAACCCGATGAGGAAGGTCTGGTCATGCGTTTTGGCGATGTCGTGCGAACGGTTGGACCTGGTCCCTACTTCAAGATTCCCTTTTTGGATTCCGTCGTCACCCCAAAAGTTGAAAAACTCCACCGTGTAGAAATTGGGTTTCGAACCGATCAACGAGGTCGAACCCGAATTGTCCCCCAAGAAGCTCTGATGCTCACAGGGGATATGAATATTCTTTCCGTGGAATTTATTGTGCAATACAAGATTGCTAGTGCCCGCAACTATCTGTTTAATGTCGACCAAATTGAACCAACCATTGCAAAAGCCGCTGAAGCGTCCATGCGCGAGGTTATTGGAAAAAGCAAAATTGATGAAGCCCTGACAGTAGGAAAAGCCGCCATCCAGCAAAGCACACAAGACCTTCTTCAAAGCATCCTCAATGACTATGATGGAGGAGTCCAAATAGCTCAAATTCAGCTCCAAGATGTGAACCCCCCTGAACAAGTGGCTGGGTCCTTTAAGGATGTCGCAAGTGCGAAAGAAGATCGAGAAAAACTCATTAACCAAGCCCATGGGTACCGCAATGACATCTTGCCGAAGGCCAAGGGGCAGGCCGCCCAAGATATCAACCAAGCCCAGGCTTACGCTCAGGCCAGAATGGCTCGTGCTGAAGGTGAGGCCAACCATTTTTTGCAAACACTCAAGGAATATAAGCAAGCGAAAAATGTGATCGGCAAGCGCATCTACATCGAGACCATGGAAGAAGTCCTGTCCAACGTCGACAAAATCATTCTGGATTCAGCAGCTGCGGGGAATGTGTTGCCCTATTTACCGATTGACCGTCTTTCGAAGAGGGGGCCACGACAATGAGCAAACAAAACCTAATTTTCGGTATTTTGGCCGTCTTGGTCTTTCTAGTCATGCTAGGGGTCTCGCCCTTTTATGTTGTTGATTTGACCCAAACCGCCATTGTCGTGAAATTGGGGGCTCCCCAACGCACGATTACTGAACCAGGGCTCAAATGGAAAATTCCTTTTTTGGAAGAAGTCACTTACTTCGACAAACGACTGTTGGATTACGACGTCCCAGCTCGCGAAGTCATTACGCAGGATAAAAAAACCATTCTTATTGACAACTTTGCCAAATGGCGAATCGTCGACCCGCTCAAAGTGTATCAAGCGTTTCAAACACAACGGGGAGCCCTACAACGGTTGGATGATATTATTTATTCTGAGCTTCGTGTCGAACTGGGTCGCCACGACCTGGATGAAATCGTATCCACTAATCGCTTACTTATCATGTCCACCGTCACGAAAAAATCGAATGACAAGGCTTCCCCATACGGATTGATGGTCGAAGACGTTCGAATCAAACGGGCCGACCTCCCTGAACAAAACGAAAAAACCATTTTCGCGCGCATGCAAGCCGAACGGCAGCGAATCGCCAAACAATATCGTGCTGAAGGGGAAGAAGAGGCCCAAAAAATTCGATCAGCAGCCGAAAGAGATCGAGAAATTCTCTTGGCGGAGGCCTATAAAACGTCTCAACAAATCCGAGGTGAAGGTGAGGCCAAAGCGTTTAAAGCCTATGCTGATGCCTACAACAAAGATCCTAAGTATTTTGAATTCGTCCGGTCCATGGAAGCCTACAAAAAAGTCTTTGCCAAAGATACCACCATGGTCCTGACTCCTGATTCGGAATTTTTGAAATATTTAAAGAAAATGTAACCAATCCTCATCAAGACACTCCTTCCCATTTCTAGGTAGACAATCTTGGACCTTATTCCTTCATTGGGAGGCTGTTCGAGCTTAGTGATCGACGCGAAGGTGTGTAGGGTTGAGTCAGATTGTCCTTTCGTTTGAGGCACATAGTGGGGCCTATGACACGAACAGGATCGGAGAATCTGGCCAAATCCGGCGCACCCGCAGTCAATCAATCTAATCTCGGACAGCCTCCTAGTACAAAGGTCCACACACTCCATGGCCAACGACGCACATGTCCAAATTTTATTGCGAAGAGGCGTGGAGGAATGGAACAAGTTCCGTCGAACCAACCCAACAGATGTACCGGACCTCAGTGAAGCCGACCTGACGGGATATGATTTTACTCAGGCGGACTTTAGCTATGCGAATCTTTCTTGGGCGAACCTGTCTGATGCGTATTTAGTTCGAGCCAATTTTACGGAAGCCAATCTCACCGGTGCGAATCTCACCGAAGCCGATTTAATCGAAGCCAATCTGATTAAAGCCACGCTCACCAAGGCTATCCTCATTCAAGCAGACTTTTCCAACGCTGGGCTTATTCGAGCGGATGTATCTCATGCGGATTTATCCCAAGCCAATCTCAGTCGCACATCCCTTCCCTGGGCGAATCTGACGGATTCCAATCTGTCCAACGTCAAATTAATTATGGCCGACCTTCGAGAGGCCATCTTGCACAATACCAATCTTTCTGGAGCGAATTTTCAGAACGCCTCTCTGACCGGCACTAGTTTTCAGGGAGCAAATTTGCTGAACACCTCACATCTGGAAATGCATTTACTGGGAAAGGCAAAAACCCTTTTCCAAGCCCAATTAGATCCCGCCGTACTTGACCAGGTTCAACAAGACCACCCCGGCCTCTTACAAGCTCCCACCAAATAACACTTCGTATTGTGGGACCTCGGTCACGTAGGGGAAGTGCCTTCACATGGCTTTACTTAATTGTGGAACAAACGAGGGAGAGACTATTCGTGAGAAAGGTGAGGTTGATTCGACCGACAGATCAAAACGACCTGACCAATGAGATGCTCCGGTGGGGGATAGGAAGGAGGCACTAAATCAACCCGAGGGCCAATTCCTTGTACCAGACGAAGACCCTCCGTGGTATCGACAAAACCTTTAATTCGAATAGCCTGTTGGTCCAAAAGAAATTGTTGAATCTCTCCAACATCTTTTCCCGATTCTACAGTGAGATATTTGGCTTCAAAAGCCTCATGATGATGAGGAGTCCAATTCGGTTGAGATGTGGCTCGTTGAGACCTTACTCCCTCAGGGTCTGGAGGAAATAACACTGAGGTCGAAACCTGGGATTTTTCAGTCCGAATAATGGGAGTTCCTGGGGCCATGTGATCCAGCGCCGTTTCAATTTCTGACAGGGCATCTTGAGGCACTCGATCAATTTTATTTAACAACAGAATATCGGCTGAGGAGACCTGCTGTTCAAAGGTGCCCGTGAGATCCCAGCGTTCAAACACTTGCTCAGCATTCACCAGCACCACCGCCACACTATCATCAATCCATTGGGACACCGGATCTCGCCAAAAATTCATCAAGGTGTCAAAAGGTAAAGCCACACCAGACGTTTCCACTATGACTCTTTGCGGCCTGACGTTTTCCCAAATTTCCTGAAGACTGGTCACCAATTCATCAGACAATTTACAACAAACACACCCACCTTCAAGTTCAACATAATTTTTTCCTGATTGTTCTCCCAACAGGGCTTGATCAATCCCAAGTTTGCCAAACTCATTGGATATCACCGCCATTCTGATTCCACTCGCTTGGGCTTCTTCCAATAAATGACGAACCAATGTGGTTTTCCCTGCGCCTAAAAACCCAGAGACCACCAAGGCAGAGGCTTTGTGATGAACCTCCGTTTCCAATGTACTGTTGTCCTGTTGAGGAATCACCGAATGGAGTCTCCCTTACTACCGCTTCTGCTCAATTTCCCATACTAACGTCACCGAAGCTGTAATCTCCATTTGGCCTGGAGAAAGAGGTACAGAATTTCCTGATTCCATCATACTCATTGAGGCCCCACGAAGATTGCGAGACTTAGGATAGACCTGCGCTCCTCCTTCTTGGATGGTGATAATTTTAAGAAGCGTTTGGTCCAACGATGCCGCTAAGGTGATCGCTTTCTGTTGAGCCCGTTTGGCGGCAACTCCCAACGCTTCAAGATAAAAATTATCTGGCTTTTGAAGAAGCCATGCCACCCCAGAAAAACGATTGGCTCCAGCCCGCAGCGCCTGATCCACAATGGCACCAGTACGTGCAAGATCATGGACTTCTACCACAATCGTATTTCGAGCCGTATACCCAATAATTTTGGGAGGACCTGACGAATTGTCCCGATCAGTGGGTCGCCGGGGCCGAGGAGCATATTGTGGGGTGATATCATAGGCACTCGTTTGAATATGTTCATCTTTGATACCAAGGTTACGCAGACTCTGATTGACTTGCTCCATTTTTCGAGAATTTTGCTGTTGAACCTCAGAAAATGATTCACCTGCGGTTTCGACACCAAGCGTAATTTTGGCCAAATCGGGTTTGGCAAACACCTTCCCATTGGCAGAAACGGTGAGTCTAGAAGTAACAGGCTCACGCTCTTCCGCACGTAACGTACTCTCAGGGGAAAACACTATTCCAGACAACACACACAGTAGGATTATGTTGTAATAAAAAACTCTTTGAGAGTTGATTGAAAATTTAACCGAATTCATATGTATTTCCCTTTCAGATTTCTTGGCCTCTCCCCTGTACCTTCTCCAAATCCCGTGAACCCTTCTTCTTATGGTAGCACCCCAGGTTTCTCAAACATCCATGTAGGAAATGAAGCTTTCACCACCATTGACAAAGGACCCTAGCCTTTTCCAAAATGTCCCAATGAGTTCTTCTGAAACAAACTCCTCATCACCATCGGAAACTCATACGTTGCCTGATCGGATGTGTACCTGGTGCAATATCGCCATGACCAAACGTTTGGTTGGTGAAGGACGATTTATTCACTATATTTGCCCTCAATGCATTTTTCAGCATACGGCTAAACGATCATAACCTGCCTGCCTCACCGAAGAGATTTCAGCCTATTGCTCGTTCAATCACCTTACTGACACTTCCATTTCCTTTTCATTCTACACAATTATTTTGCCCACGGGGATTAATCTTTCACATTCCAGGAAGTACGGGTTAAAGCTTCAGATTCTTCCAGAAAATTCTGCGGATTCCAACAAAGGAAAATACGACGAGAAGGATGTTTCGGAGTCGCCCTAAAACAAATTCGACACGATTCTCGTTCCCCCTACCCATGTGCCAATGACACTTCCAATGGTGGGCAGGAGAAAAGCCAAAAATATTTTCAGAACACGATTTTTCCACCAACGTGTGGGGATAGCCACATCTTCAGAAATGGTTTGAAATTCTCGGACAACTGGCGGACTGACATAGGCTTGGATAAAAGCCGTGACATAGCCAGCACCAATGACCGGGGTCAAGCTTGTGAAGGGTGCGGCTAAGAAGGCTGAGACAATCGTCAATGGATGGGCGAGAGCCACCACAGCCCCCACAGCCGCTGGAATGCCATTGGCCAAGATCCAAAATATGGCATTTTCCTCAGCAGCAGCCTGCCCCTTTTGAAACCCAATTAATACAATGGACCCAACAATAATAAAGGGAATTCCCCAACCCACCCATTTCCAAACAGGCGAGACAGGAGGAATCTCATTCAACCGTTCTAGATCCACAGTGCGGTTATGTTGAAAAATGTTCGCAATCCCCTCAACATGACCGGCTCCCACGACAGCCACAACACGGGACCCCTCAGCATGCAATATTTTTTCCGCAAGGTATTCATCGCGTTCATCAATCAGCACCGTTTTTAACGTCGGAACTTCTACACCCAGTTCCTTCATCATCTCGGACAACACATCTTTTTTTCGCAGATCCCTGAGGGCTTCTTCTGACACTTCTTCTGTATCAAATACACTAAACAGGAGTGAAGAAATCAACACACTTTTTTTTAGGAAGGGTGTGGATCGCCAGGCACGCCGCATCGTCACACGGACATCGCGATCACACAGAGCAATCGGAATATTCAGTTCCTTGGACAGGGACACGGCTTCTATCATTTCGGCCCCGGGCAAGACCCCCAATTGATCTCCTAATCGTTTTTGGTAGGAAGCGAGCAGAAGATTGGCCAATAAGGTACTTAATTGCTTTTTACGAATCACCTCTTTGAGGTCCAGGGTTTCCCATTTATGTTTTTGGGAAAGAGCCTCATATCGCCTCGGATCAAGTTCGACACAGACACAATCTGGACGTTCCCCTTCTATCACTGACCTGACTAATACGGCAGATTCCTTGGAGATATGCACTGTCCCAATCAAGGTAATCGTCTTCCCTTTGACAGTATGAATGTGAACGTCCGGGGAAGAATGATAGTCTATGGGTGGGGAAAGAGTATCGTGCTTGGGCTGATCATCTAGGTCAGAAGTAGACATATGGACAACTTGGCCTATCGGGTTAATAAATTGTCAAGTTCACTCATTTATGTGGCAGAGTATTAACCTATTCGTGTTACAATGCCTTGATCAACCTAGAAACAGCAGTTGGATCACGAAAGTCTGCACACGTTCTTCATGCACCTAGAGAATTGTAAAAAGCTCTCATCACCCAGAAGGGGACCGCAAGTTTTTAAAATTCCCTATGCACATAAATCTCTTGCACAGCTTTTTCTGGCCCAACTACCGTTTCTAGGTTCAAATGAATTAATATTCACCTGTATTTTGCCTCTCACCACACATGGCCTCACACTTCATGGGTCAACGACAGATCGCACAACGAACCTGGATCTGGTTCAATCAAGAAGGGAACCGTTGGAAATTGGCCAAAACGGATGATGGGTTTTGGTACTGCCCTATTGGACCAGGAGGGAAACGCCGAGGTCCCTGGGAACCAGGCTTTCCCCCAGGACTGGAAGATGGACCAAAATGGCTAAAACATCCTTAGCAGCAAGCAAGACCTCTTGTTGGTCATGAATAATTTACTTCACCTTACAAGTTATCGTATGGCATTTTGGCATGCATCGCAAAGGGCGAAACATGATGAGGATGAAATTTGGGATTGCCTCTTTTGTCAATACAGCGAAGGCATCGCCTCAATGCAGGATATTGCCAAATACCTTCGGCGAAAAGGTTTTCAGATCAGGGGTTCCGATGATCGATCCCTTATGGTCATGGCTCCCTTTGCTGATATCACCACAACCAAAAACCAGCTCTTGCAATTGATCGCTGGACGTTCCCTGTAAACTCGCCAACTTTCACAGATCTCTGCTTAATCGGTCAATCGGATTTCTATAAATCTTTCATATACATCACATTATCCCCACCCCAGGACTTCGCTTTCCCTTCAATGACTTTCTCTTTCTGACAATACACCCACACCGTCACTTCCGGTTGTTCAGTGAGTTGTTTCATCTTTTGCATCAGCATAAGAACAATTTTTCGTCCTCGATCTCGATCGACAGCCAATCGATGGTAAAAATCCTCGGAAACATGTAATTGCAGTAAATCTCCTACAACGATGACGTCTTCAACATCAGGATTATTCCCCAATTGTTTTTTGATATTTTCAGCGTGAGATTGGTCCATGGATGATTCCATTATTGGTTCATGACCAACGTGATTGCTCAAAAAATAATTTCTTGCTACCACCACCAGCGTTCCCAACTATTATTGAACACTGACTTCTAAGGATAGCGGCTGAGTCGCTTGAAAAATCCATGACTGGGTTTCCTCATTCACCAAAGGGGTAATGGCCTCACGAACACGAAGATGATATTCATTCACCCATACAATTTCCTCTTCGCTCAACAGAGAAGGATCAATCAGAGAGAGATCATACGGAACCAGCGTCAAGGTCTCAAATGTCAAAAATTCCCGCCCTTCATCAGACTCCCCATGGGAAGGACAAACCACTACTAAATTTTCAATACGTATCCCATAGGCTCCCGCTTTATAATACCCTGGCTCATTGGACACAATCATACCAGGTTGGAGAGGAACGGGCTGAATGGCCTTAGAAATACGCTGCGGGCCTTCATGAACCCCAAGGTAACTTCCTACACCATGACCCGTGCCATGATCATAATCAAGACCAACGTCCCATAAGGCTTGACGAGCTAAAACATCAAGTTGACCTCCAGTGGTTCCTTTTGGAAATCGAGCCGTCCCTAAGGCAATATGCCCCTTCAGCACCCGAGTATAGCGATCTCGATGTTCTTCAGAAGGTACTCCTATAGCCACCGTTCGGGTAATATCCGTTGTGCCATCACAATACTGAGCGCCAGAATCCACAAGGTAGAGAGAATCCCGCTCTAAAGAACGGTTAGTCTTCGACGTTGCTCGGTAATGAACAATCGCACCGTTGGAACCGGCGCCTGAAATGGTCGGAAAACTAAAATCCTGAAAAAGCGGATGGTCTTGTCTTAGCTTATCTAAAGTCTGTTGAGCATCCAGTTCGGTTACAGACCGGGTTTTCCCCTCGCGAGCAAGCCATGCGAGAAACTGACATACCGCGGCCCCATCACGTCGGTGGGCTTCTCGAGATCCTTCAATTTCTACAGCATTTTTACAGGCTTTTGGTATTGCACAAGGATCCTGATCCAAAAGAAGATTGGCACCATTGGCTCTCAATTGATCCACAATCCAAGAAGCGGTTTTGCCATAATCACATAACACAGTCAGGTGGTGTTGCCCTAAATCCGTAATAGCCGTTTTAAACTCCTCAGGCTCTTGCACGCGAATATGAGAGGGCAAAGCATCTCGAACGTCCTGGTGTAATTTCACCGAATCAATAAACCATGCCACCTCTCCAGTATTTTTGAGCAACGCAAAACTCAGCGCCAGAGGCGTATGTGGCACATCATTACCCCGAATATTCAACAGCCATGCTATCGAATCTGGAGCAGTCAACACAGCCACGTCAATGTGATCATCGCCAAGTTTTTTAGCAATGTGTTGACATTTATTTTCAGCGCTATGGCCGGCATACTTGATTGGGTGAACTTTGACTGGTGAAGTTGGAGAGTCAGGTTTATCGTTCCACACCGCATCAAGCGGATTACGATCACAGGGGATCAATTGGATGCCCTTCCGCTCACACACCTTTTTTAGGCCTTCAATCTCCTTTCCACTATGGAGCCACGGATCATATCCCAACCTATCTTCTCTATCCAAAGCCGTTGAAACCCATTGATCAGCCGTCTGTTCTCCGGAATTAAAAGGGACAAAGACTTCGGTTTGGACCTCTTCTCGAACCTGGAGCGTATACCGTCCATCCACAAAAATCGCCGCATGTGAAAGGAGAACGACTGCCGTACCCGCAGATCCAGAAAATCCTGTCAGCCAGGCCAACCGTTCCGCACAAGGGGGCAAATACTCATTTTGGTATTCATCGGAATGAGGAACAAGAAATCCCTTCAGCCCTATCCGCCGCATTTCATCTCGAAGATTCGACAATCGAGTACCCAAATTACTCTGGTCGGTCACGACAGAGGCCTCTCCCTTTCACCCAATGCAATCCTCATGACAATCAAAGTGACTGATAGTGTAACCTAACCACCCCTCATGTACCAGTAATCCCCAACCACTGAATACATAGGATTGGTAGATTCCAAAGCAAGCGATCATAAGGCATTGGCTCTCACGAATAAACTCTATCAACATGGGCCATTTGCCCCCATGACAACAAAAAGAACGACGAACAAGCATGAATGAACAGAAACACCACATGACGGTTTAGTGTAACTATCATTTCACCGAAAACTCTAAGATCGAGGGTCAGATAGAACAAGGGAAAAAATTCCCAACCTCGTGTGTTGCGTTTTTCCCAATGAAAAATAGGTAGGACCCATTGACGATGATCAAATCTACCCACATTCTCAATCATCAGAATAGGGTCAAACCGGTATAGACAGGAAACCATTTTGGCCGAATCGCTATTCACACACAAAGCTCCTGGTTCCGCAAAAGGCAAAGACTCCATTTCCCGAGTGAATGCGCTCCTCAGTAATGCCCCTGAAGCACTTCCCATTCTAAGACAAAGCTGTCTCAATATTCTCAATCTGACAGCTGCCGAAAACTCCAGTGCTAGCGATATCGGCAAAGTCATCATGCGTGACCAGGCCCTGACGGCCAAAATTATCCGGCTGGCCAATAGCCCTGCATACTTTACACGATCCCAGGTCAAAACGCCGACCCAAGCCGTCACCATTATAGGATTTGAAGTGGTTCGTTCCATCACCGTCGCTGCGGATCTTCTTGAACGAGCAGAAGAACGTGGCGAGAATACATCAGACCTCAAACAACTCCTGGCCAAGGCATTGCTTTCAGCCACCCAAGCCCTGGAATTGGGAACGAGGATTCAATATCCCGAACCCGGATCCTTATTTACCAGTGCGATGCTCTATTCATTAGGAGATCTGGTCTTGGCCTACCACCTACCTGATATTTATCAACAGTTCGATCACATTCGGCGAACAGCTCCTGCGCAAATACCAGAAATGGAACGAACGCTGCTTGGACGATCACTTCACTCGTTATCAGCTGAAATTGCCAAGCAGTGGCATCTTTCCGACTCCCTCGTGCACCTCATGGAAACGCAAGGCAACCTCACGGGAAAACCCTTAAACAGCACCACGGAACAATTTAAAGGACTCGTCTGGAGTGCTAACCAGTTGAGTCATTGCCTCCTTGATCACGACACCATCGCTCAAACGAACAGGCTCAATACCGTACTGACCAACATGTCCACAGCCTTTCGATTATCACAGGGCACCATTGAACATTTAACGGTTCAGGCCTATCAAAAGGCCTCTCACATTTGCCAAACAGTCAAAATTGAACGTGAGTACTTTCTCCCTAAAGTCAATCCAACAACATTCTCTCAAATCCCGCCTCCCCATCACATATTTGCCATGTTGCTGAACCCTGGTAATTCAGAAGTCAAACTAGAGCCACCACGACTTCCTCATGAACCAGAGACCAAACCAAAATCAAGTCCGACCATTCTTTCTCGAGATGCCTATCAATCACCATGGGAATTCCTCCAAATCTTTACCCTCAAAGCCGAAACCATTTCCAATCCTAACACCATATTAAAAATGGGGTTAGAAGGACTTTATCGATCACGAGCCTTTGAACGGGTCGTGCTCACTATGCTCACGGCAACTGAAGACCGTCTTGAAACTCGTCTGAGTTTTGGACAAAAAATCAAAGATCTTCAAGGAGTATTTAACTGCTCTCGAAAAGATTCCTGTTTTCTCAATGCCATTCTATTAAAAAGTGAACCCATGAAATTAGAATCATTGGAACACAATGAGAAACAGCACCATTCCTTTTCAGAATTCCTGGAACATTGGGGGACCGAACCCTGCGTATTTGGTCCGCTGTGGGCTAAAAATCGTGGAGTAGGGATTGTGATTGCGGATCGAGGAATAAGCAGAAAGGAAATTGAAGAATCTGATTATGCGTTTTTTTCCATGGTTCTTTCTCAGATTAATGCTAACTTATCTCGATTGGCCACGAAGCGGAACGTGTCTTAGTAGCTTACATTTCTATTATTAGGAAAGTGTGTAAGTCGCCCTCTCCTTATACCCAACAAACGTTCATTCCTAAAACCCCCTTCATTCATAAAATTTCCCCGTCCCCTACTTTCATTTTTTAACTCTCTCAGTAAAGCCTTAACCAACCTCTCTAACACAATGCTTTCTGCTTGCAGAAATTTGAGGAACAGGGATTCAGAGATGAGAACACGATGAAATGAATGGTTTAGGATTGTTCAAAAACAAAAGGGCAGAGAACGAAGAAGAGAAGAAAGGGGAAACCCTATAGAATACACTACACCGCGACTGCTGAACCAATGGCTTCTTCAACAGTCTGATAGACTGGAATGAATTGTCCAATATTGGAAATTTCTAATACCTCTCGGACCCCACCTTGCGGCCCGACCAAACACAGGGGAATTCTTTTAATCGAAAGATTCACCTGAGATAGAACCAAGAGGCCCAAAGCTACACTATCAAGGTAGTCAACTCCAGACAAGTCCACAACAACACATTCGATGTTGGAAGACTCCGCATTTTTCATAACAGCTTGAAAGATTTTACGAGAATACAGATTGAGACGACCTGATACGGTCAGGACAAGATTTTGTTCCAAGAAATGTTCGGCGATGTGCATGAGCTAGCATCCTGTTATCTTTTTTCTATCGGCAAATTTACAATTTTCTTGTCCCCCCTGAAAACGGGGGGAAACAATGAAGCGAATGAAGAGAAATGCACAAGAAAAGGTTCATGAGAAAGGAAAGAAATCAGAAAATAGAAAAACTGGTGCCGCGAGATAGGAAAAAACAACAACAGAAGAAAAAGTAGGGATAAGAAAAAGTTGCCTTCCCTATGTCATGACTTCATACTCTTCACTGTAAATTCTGCACGGGATCATATACGTTTCATCCTGTATCAGTCACTCAACAGCCCGATAATGTGTTGTCAATGAATTCATCCCACACAGGCCCCTCACAACAGGCATCGCTGTTGTCTCTTCTGAAAGAACATTTTGGATTCACTTCCTTTCGGCCTTTACAAGAAGAAATCATTCGCGATGCCCTGGCTGGTCGAGACGTGGTCGCCCTCTTGCCAACTGGGGGTGGAAAATCACTCTGCTATCAGCTACCCGCCTTGGCCCAATCAGGGCTCACCGTGGTGGTCTCACCACTCATTGCACTCATGAAAGATCAAGTGGATGCACTCCAAGCCAACGGCATCGCCGCCACATGCCTCAATTCCTCCTTAACAGCGCAAGACACTCGTGCCCGCTTACAGGGCTTGCACCGTGGGGAGTACCGATTGCTCTACCTTGCACCGGAACGACTCATGCTACCCGGATGTCTGAATGATCTTCAGGAATGGCAAGTCAATCTTTTCGCGATTGACGAAGCCCATTGTATCAGTGAATGGGGACATGATTTTCGGCCGGAATATCGACGGCTGGTGGAACTCCGAGAGCGATTCCCTTCTGTGCCGATGATGGCACTCACGGCAACAGCCACGGAGCGGGTGCGACACGACATCCGCACCCTCCTGCAACTGCAAGATTCGGCATACTACGTGGCGAGTT
>CAZKRH010000258.1:0-15990 GCA_964555115.1 uncultured Nitrospiraceae bacterium
TGGTCATCATCGTGGGCATTCAAGGCATTTTGCCGGACACCAACGTCATCGCGGGCCAAGCAAACATTTTGGGCAGCGACATTTCCGAGGCCATGATGGCCGCAATGCACACCGCGGCAATTCTAATGCAGTCCGGTCACACCGAGGTCAGAGAAATCATCGTCGATAAGATGAGATTTAGTTGTTTTCAGGTGTGTAGAGCTGGCTTTGGATTCCCAAATATCCATCCCATGCAAACCAATAGGAGATATGGCCAGGGACTCGATTGAGCCGTGTTCCATCGGGCCCCACGAGCGCATTTTCCTGTATGTCCCAAAGGCCTTCCGGGCCTTGCAGTCGATTGCGTTGGGTGTGGGGTTGAAACCTTTTTCCTTTCCGATCATAGGCTCGCACCGTACGCTTGGCCGCATCTCCAATCAGGACGATATCGCGAAACCCCACCGTATCGTTGATGACCGCTCCTCCTGTAAAAACAGAGAGCGGCCATGCTTTTGCGGCACCCACATCGCGAATACCAAAGATGTAGTCTTTCTGCCGGAGTTTCATTTCATTCACTTTCACAGGAAACATCAGATCGGTGCTTGCAAAATATTCGCGATACACGACATCGGATCCATAGTCTCGCGAATAGCCGGTGTTCACTGATAACACCGTCGTGTGTGGGTGAAGCCTGTGCCATTCTGCCCAACTCGTGATGGTGACTGGGCGAATGGTCAGTTGCACGTCACTCTTGACGAGGGGGCCGACGACGGGCTGACCTGTGAACTGATTCCAGAGGCTGTTGGTTTGCCGATCGAACATGAGTTTGTTGGATCGGTACAGCATGCCAGACGAGCCGAACACGAATGGCTGTTCACGTCCCTCGGGTTGCGTTTCGAATACAATGCCAGCTCCGCACAGGGTACAATATGCCAGTGCGACGGGTACTCCACCGATGACGTCATTGAACATTTCATGCCATCCCATAATGCGTAGCGGATAGGCACGGGTGTCTCCGTTGATGTCGAGGCCGAAGACCAGATCATCGTCGAGGAGATAGTTCGCTTCGGCTGCCGCAATCATCTTGGGATGGTCCAATGATGGGATGCTGTCCACGCGGACCCCACCCCACGTAATTTCTTCCAATCGGATCTTCATCGATGTGGGTTGAGCCCAATCCTCCTGGAAAAATTGCAGAAAATTTTCATCAATCGACGCCAGGACTTGGAGCTTGAGCTCGGTGTAGCTGGGGTGTGGTGAGATGTGCGGGTTCGATTGTTGCCAGACCATCCAATCAAACCAACTCGTGGCGGTATGGTGTGTGATGGCTTGGAGGGCGGTCGACAAATCTCGCTTTCCATCACGGGTATAACGGATGGCAAGAATCATGGCCGCCGCGACGTCTGGCTTTCCACGAGAACGTAGAGCCAACACCGCTTCTTTGAATTCGCTTTTGGTTCCAAAGAGCAGCGCGTGGCTCTGCTGGGCCACCATGGTGTCGTCATCAGCAGAGAGGCCGATTCCAGGATACGCGACAAGATGGGTGCAGAGGACAGCAATGAGGATTCGGAGATTGAAGCAGAGGGTCTTCATGCGTGAGTTCCTTCGGGTCGATATGTGGTCACACAGTCCTGAGCCTTTTTCTCAGCCTCTGCCACAGAGTCTAGGCACCCCCCGTGGACATTACAGATTGAGGGTAGGCACAAGGAATACCTGTCAGAGGCTTGACCCGTGAAGGGGCACAAAGGAGAGGTAGGTTGTTTGAAGGAACTTCACTAGAACCTATTTTCTTGTTCTTGCTGGCCCACACCTTGGCGTTTATCACACATACCCATCCTTGTCTTCTTGCTCCTAGCCGGTCCCTTTGATAAGCTCATGGCATTACGAATCATGAGATTGTCAGTATAATTTTGACAAAAAGGAGAATCACATATGGGAGAAACTGATGCAGCCCCATCCGCCCCAGCCCCACCAATGGCGGACTTGACCATTCTTGAGGTTTTTCCAGACAAGGGAGAACGTTTTCATAAAGCCGCCTTTGTACATTCGAAGGAAGGGACCACGTACCGGATTGTCGCCAAAATCCTCACCAACGGAAAGCTCGATATGGTCCGCTTTGCCTGTGACCTTGGCTCAGATGGCGTGATATCAGGGAAGTGGGGCATTCGGATCATTGATGGCCAACCGCTTACTCGGTTTGATGCGGAAATTGAGACTGTCCAAAAGGAAATCACCGATAAGGGTGAAGAAGTCCAAGGGGTGTGGCCCCATGATTTAACAGACATTCAGGAAGTAGCCGAACAAGCCAGCAGTTTGGAGGCGTGGTTAGAACGAACAGCCAAAGAGATTGTGTCTGCCTAGGAGCCTTTTAAACACGGAAAACTTCGTTAGACGCGAAAAACTTTTTGAGGAATAGTATTCGAGGTAGAGGCCCTTATTACCACGGTTAAACACTGATGGGCTTCTCGAAGGGTAGACTCGACCTCCTCTGGGTGTGTGCCTCTCGCCAGAATAAATCCCAGGTATCGTTTGCCCTCAGGCAATGGCATAAGCTGGTCACCCGACTTTGCTGTCATGACCAGCTCCTCAACGCCAGGTACGAGTTCAGCCTCATCTTGCCCCTCGATTCTTTCTAACGTCCCTTCTTGAGGTATCGGGATCATCATCACCCCTCCTGCTCTCCTTGTGAGATCCAGGGAAGGAAGTTCCTGCCCAAGAGCGTGGAGCAGGATAAGTTCTTCCAAAGACCTGCCCGTCCCAAATTCCAACATTCGAGAACATTTCCCGCCGATACTTCGTGCGGCTACCTCTATGACCCAAATGTCTTGATCGTTAATCCGTAGCTCTCCATGTACTGGTCCTTCTTGGAGGCCAATGGCACGTGCTGCCTTTTCCAGAGACGCTACAATGCGTGTTTGTGTGTCAGATGGAAGACGTGAAGGCGTCACATAAATCGTTTCTTCAAAATAGGGACCGTCGAGTGGATCAGGTTTATCAAACAAGGCCAGAGGATGAAGGGTGTTCTTTGTGAGTAATCCTTCCAGCGCCACTTCGATTCCGGGAATAAAGTCCTCGATGAGAATTTGCCTGCCAGCCACATCGTGTTCCGGTCTCGCGAATGTCTTTAACAGATTGCCAATTCGGATAAAGGCTTTCTGGAAACTCTCCTGATCATCAGCACGAATCACGCCGCAACTACCCGAGAGGGTGAGGGGTTTGAGTACACAGGGAAAGGTCACCTGTTGGACCACATCCTCTGGTTTCTCGTCGAAGCCAACTACCACAAAGTGTGGACAGGGGAGCCCCTCTTTCTGTAATAGGTTCCGCATCGTCTGTTTGTTGCTGGCCGCACGCACCGAGTCAATGGAATTCGCAGGGAGTCCTAAGGCGACAGAGATGGTCGATGCCAAGACGGCGGTCTGATCGTTGACCCCGAGTACCACATCAATGGGAGAGGTGTGGGCAAACTCCATCACGGCGGGAACAGCGGTGTCGGGATTGTGGAGGTCGAGGGTCAGAAACCTATCGGGCGCTTGTTCAAGAAAGTCTGGCGGAGCGTCTCCAGCAACCGTGAGGGTGACACCGACTTTGTCGGCTGCCATCAGAAAAGCCTCACCCCTGTAGCTCATAGATGGAAGGAGTAGCAGCAGATGTGCCATGGAAGAATGAACCTTTTCGGTCAGAGCACCGCCGATCCTAGGAGTTCACGTCTGACGGTCCTACCTGCCTCGTGAATTGGATGGACTGGAATTGATCTGTCGTCGGTTCTGCACAACAAAACCAGGGTTCGGTCATCCGGGGCGGTCTTTCTCGATGAGGGTTGATGGAAGCAGTTTTGTTGAGTGAAGAGAAGGGAAGCCCTGCCGTGTCACACACGAGTTCCCAGACACGATAAAAAGTTTGTTCAGGATCTTCCTCGGTTTTGGTTCCTTCCTCCACGATCCCTGACACAGCCTGTTGTAAGGGGTCCATCCGTGGGTCAGGATGGATCCACGTATGTTGAAACTTCTTTTGGTCCAGGGAGCCTAAAAACTGAGCCATCGGTGTGGGGTGAGTCTCAGGAGGTGTTAACAATGCCGATCCAGGAGGGACCAAGAGACGAATGCTATACTGCACGGGATCAATACAGTCGATCAGCTTATGCTGATCAACCAAGTCAAACATTTCTGCATAGTCTTCTAATGTTGTCCAGGGCGTGAAGGCAACCAGTGAGGGACGAAGGGTGATCCCGACAGATTGAAGAATCTCGTGCGCCCTGAAGATGTCTTGGCGCGTATGCCCCTTGTCCAGGTGCAGGAGCACTGTTTCACTAAACGACTCCACCGCAGAAATGACGAACAGACATCCCAGTTGCCTGAATTCTTTGAAGAGGGATTGGTGCTTCAGGATATGCTCAATTTTGGTGGTGAAATCAAAGGTGATGTGAGGAAATTCCTCATGCATCTTCCGAACGATGTTCAGGGAATGGCGGGGGCCGTTCAGAAAGTCTGGGTCCCCTAATGTGATGTGCGCCGCACCAGCATTCACTTGCTGTCGAATATCCGCCAATACCACCTGTTCAGGAACCAAGAATAATCGGCCTTGGTACACGGGAACAATAGGACAATGTAAACAGGTATGCAGGCATCCTCGACTCGCTTCCACATATCCTACCACCCTCTCCTGTCCTTGGTATTCCAACCGCGCATATTCGCAAAGGCTTGGAAGGGCTGTGCGTGTGGGGATGGGGAATGAATCAGAGTTAGACGTGTCCTGTGTGAAAGCACTGGATTGCCATCTGATCCGTTTCAAGAAGGGTGGGACAATGGAGCCAGCACTACTGACTCCCTCCACCTGCGTCACAAATGCTTGGCTGGTTCCAGACCGACTCGTTCCAGAGGCCTGGTGTTTCGCTAATTCTTCGACGAGATTCACTAACGGCGTTTCATATTCGCCCCCGATCACGGAGTCCGCCAGATGCTCAAGTAAAAATTTAGCGTTCAAGGACGCATAGAGTCCATAAAAACAAATATGGGCGATGGGATTGGTGCGACGAATGCGTTCGGCTACCTGGCATCCCAAGGACAGCGCGGTATGCATAGGAACAGAAATTCCCACCATGCTGGCCTGTTCGATTCGTGGCTCATCAACACCTTCCACCGCGAGGTCTAAGGTAGACGGGGCATAACCTTTCTGCTCAAGAAATCCAACGGTCTGGGCCAGCCCAATCGGCTGATGACCCAACTCATAACAAGAAATGAGGAGTAGGGCTCCGGGCTGCTGGAGAGGAGAACTTGAACGGTTCGTGGGCGATAAAGAGTGGCTCATCATGCTTCGGTTGTTCTTGAGGAGCCCTATGATGGTTGACCGTGGTTGAATTGGCGATCATCGGTATTGGCATAACTCGTCACAGCCGCAATGGCCTGTTGCCGAGTTTCGAGTTTCTCGACCACCTCGGCCCATCGACTGGCTGGAATGGTACGGGTCATTTCATCTGGGGACATGCCCGTTCGGATTCTGCTTATGGTGTACCCTGCGCGACCATCCAGGCTCGGTTCAAGGGCCTCTCCCTCATAGAATGGGACACCTGCCGGTGCTTCTTGAGACGATGTAATGGCAATGGAGGCATGGGACAACCCCAAGGTTTGCTTGAATCGATTCGCTAACTCTTCCCAATTATTGGATAACACGGATTTTCCTCTAGAAATGAAAGATCGGCGTGAAAAGTATGATGCCGTGATGAATAAATAATGAATAAATGATGATAGCAGTCCATGTAATGCCAAGCCAAGTTTAGGAGCATCTATCTCCACCAAAGCGGTGAGGGTTGAGGACAAGAATGAAATGTTATTTGGAGGAAGGCTTCTAAGGACTTAGCACCACTGCCCGGGTTGGCAGGTTTTGGTGGGGGTGGGGGAAGGTTCCAGGGATTGGTTTTGAGAGGAAGGTTGGGGGACACTGTGAAGTGTCGATTCGCACCAGCTTCCCATCCCACATTCCTGAACGGTCTCGGTCGTGGGGAGCAAGGATGGCTGGGCAGCATAGTTTGGTGGAATAGGTGCAAAGGTCGTGAGGAGAGGGTTGGATAGCTGGGTGTTCAGAGACGCCACGGCTATGGGAATTTGAGGCACGAGCTGATTTTGATCAACCACCAAAGTTGGATTCTTTTCCTGGAGTTCAGCCAATAATTTGAGGCTATCGTCCCGGAGTGTATGTTGAGGATGCTCACGTAACACGGCAATGGCCCAGTCTCGCGACCATTCTGGAAGGCCCAAATACTGATAAGTTTTGGCCAGTTTCAATTTGGCATCGGCTGCCAAATCTAATTCAGGATAGGTGTAGTTTACTTTTTCAAAGCGATGGGCGGCGGCAAGATAGGCTTGTTTGTTAAGATAAAAGTTGCCGACAAAAAGGTGGTGTTCCGCGAGAAATTTTCTGCATTCCCTGATTTTTTCTTTGGCGTCTCTTTCATGACGGTTGCTAGGAAAGGCTACCAATAATTCCTCAAATTTCTTAAGTGCTTGTTGTAGGGGTTCGGGATCTCGATCGATGGTTTGGAATTGTTTGAAATGACTTAACGCCAATCGGTATTGGGCATAGGGTGCCAGCATATGCGTACGATGGAGATCCAAGAAATGTTGGTATTCAACAATGGCTTCGGCATAGGATTCTTTTTCATGGAAGGATTCAGCCCGTTTCATAATGACATTCGGGTCATAGGTCATTTCTAGGGAATCCCCCACAAAAATTTGTTCGTCGGTTCCGCTGATGGGTTTGGAGGCTGAGTCGTTCTCCTTGGGGGTGCTGGAACACCCAAGGGTGAGGCTCAGGCCTAGGAATAGCAAGCCCGCGAAACACAAAACCTTGGGTATGGGGTTTCTCAAAGGAGCCATCGTTATTTATACGTATATCCCATCAGTTTAAAATTTGGTCGCTAGGGTACCAAACCTACCTTAGCTCAAGCAAGGTTTGTGCCTTGCCCATCACTCATGTCATGGTAGGGTATAGCCTGCGTTATGTCCATATATTATCAATCGTAGAATCAAAGGGCTTGGACGCCAATACGAGTAATGACGCAACAACCCCTCAGTAGAATTATCGGCACCGGATCATTTTTGCCACACCGAATCGTGGAAAATTCTGAAGTTGGATGGCCGATACACCGCGAAAAGGACGAGATTCGTCGGTTAACTGGCATCAACACAAGGCGCTGGGCCATGCCGGAGGAACAATGTTCTGAGTTCGCTGAAGAATCGGCCCGACGGGCATTAGACTCAGCCCAAGTCACCGGTGATTCCATTGAGGCTCTTTTGGTATCCACGACGTCGCCCGACACTCTTTTACCGTCAACGGCTTGTCATGTCCAACGACGATTGGGGTTAAAGACCATTCCGGCATTTGACCTGGCTGCCTCATGTTCTGGTTTTTTGTATGGATTGTCTATGGCTGATGCCTTTATCCGATCCGGCCAATTTTCCCGTATACTGGTGGTAGCCTCTGAAATAAAGTCGAGATACTTGGATGCCCCAGATGGAGAAAGCCGACTGTTGTTTGGAGATGGGGCGGGAGCTGCGGTCGTGACCAAGGAGGCGGGGCCAGATGGTTCTGGACGGGGGATTCTTGGAATTCGGCTTTTTTCTGATGGTGCGTACCATCATCTAGTCCAAGTGCCGGCTGGAGGATCACGAATGCCCACTTCTTCTGACACCCTCCGCGACCAACTTCATGGGATTCAACTTGATGGTGGGGTATTGTTTCGAGTGGCTGTGAAACGGTTAAGCGGAGCTATTGAAGACCTTCTGCGAGACTGTGCTGTGTCGCTATCTGATGTGAAACAAGTCATTGCCCATCAAGCCAATGGACGTATTCTTTCGGCGATTGCCAAACGATTAGGTCTTCCTGAGAGCAAAATGTATTCGATCATTGAAGAATATGGGAATACCTCGTCAGCCTCTCTGCCCATTGCCTTTGACCATGCTCATCGGCAAGGGGTGTTCGGAGCAGGGGATCTTCTCCTTCTTGGGGCCATAGGAGGTGGATTAACTTGGGGCACATCCATCGTTCGTTGGTGAGGGTGGGAAAAAGTGAAAAAGGCCGTTTTTATCATGAGAAGGCATGGCGTCCAGTGCCCTACTAGACCCTTGATTCTTTCAGTGATATAAGGGGTCACAACGTATACGGAGCATGTGGGACATGGAGGCTCCGGAAAAAGTTGACGATAGAGAGAATGCTGACATACCGTGAATGAGTGTTTGTAGGTTTTTCCCCTTGTTAAGAGGGAAGGTCACACCGAGACCAGGTCTTGGTCACGAAGGAGAACGTTGTGAAAATATATTTAGGCAACCCGAGAGGATTTTGTGCCGGAGTCGATCGTGCCATTGAAATTGTTGAACTATCTCTGAAAATCTACGGGGCTCCAATTTATGTTCGACATGAAATTGTTCATAGTCGTCATGTGGTGAATTCTCTGCGTGAACGAGGGGCGGTGTTTGTCGAAGAACTCAACCAAGTGCCTGATGGAGCGCTTGTTATATTCAGTGCCCATGGGGTGGCCAAGGAGGTGTGGGCGGAATCTCGACAGCGGAATCTGAAAGTGATTGATGCGACCTGTCCGTTGGTGATTAAAGTCCACAATGAGGTCAATAAGGATTATACCCATGAATATGAGCTTATTTTAATTGGCCATGCCGGTCATCCTGAAGTGGTTGGCACCCTTGGCCAAGTCCCAGATAAATTTCATTTGGTCTCGTCTGTCGAAGATGTCGAAACCCTCTCCGTGGCCAACCCTCTTCACCTTTCGTATGTCACCCAAACCACCTTGAGTGTGGATGAATGCCGGGACATTGTGGGAGCCTTGAATCGACGTTTCCCAGGAATCAAAGGACCGCATCAGGAAGATATTTGTTATGCCACCCAAAATCGGCAAAATGCTGTGAAGGAACTGGCCACGTTAGTGGATGTGATTTTGGTCATTGGCTCTCCGAACAGCTCGAATTCCAATCGACTTCGCGAATTAGCTGAACGGTTTGAAATCCCTTCCTATTTAATTGATTCCTACCAGGACATTAAGACGGAATGGCTCCAGAACGCTAAGACTGTTGGCATTACTGCTGGCGCTTCTGCCCCGGAAGTGTTAGTCAGCGAAGTGGTGGCTTATTTGAAGGAAATTGAGCCAAGTGAAGTGGAAGAATTAACTGTTGTTGAAGAAGATGTAGAGTTTCTCCTCCCACGGGAGCTACTCATGCCCCAACGAAAGTAGAAAATCGGCTATTTGTTCTCTGCAAGGCCGGCCATTGGGGATAATGTCGAAATTGTCGAAAATCTCTTTATTCCACTACATTTAGAGTTACTTGCTTCTACTATCCTACTACATGTAGTAGCCTGTCTTTGATTTTTTGGAAGGTCTGTGTTACATCCATGCTGGTTTTTTTGCCAAGCCTCTTCAGGGTGATTCACTTTCTCCAAAGGCCTCCAGTCGAGGTATGATCGGTACACACTGACGAATTGCGAAAGGGTTTTGTCTATGCAACTTCAGTCCATGATGATCACCGGGTTTAAATCTTTTCAGGAGGCGAAATTTGAATTCCCGAAGGGAATTACAGCTGTGGTGGGTCCCAATGGTGCGGGGAAGAGCAATATCGTGGATGCGATGTTGTGGGTGTTAGGTGAACAAAGTACCAAAGCTCTTCGCAGTGAACGGATGGAAGATGTCATTTTTAATGGGACCGAAACGCGCAAACCATTAGGCATGGCCGAAGTGTCCTTAGTTTTAAATGATATTACCGCCCAAGAATTGGAGGCAATTTCGGGGTTGGTGGATGAGCTGCCGGGAACCAAGGAACTCATGATCACCCGCCGGCTCTATCGAGATGGGGTGAGCGAATATTACATCAATAAAATTTCTTGCCGTCTCAAAGATATCCGAAGTTTATTTTTGGAAGCAGGGGCGGGCACAAAAGGGCATACGGTCATTGAGCAGGGAAATATCGAACAAATCCTTTCTGCTTCACCCCAAGAACGGCGTGGCTTTATCGAAGAGACCGCTGGGATTGGTCGTTACAAAAAACAAAAGACAGAAGCCTTGCGTAAACTTCGGTCTACTGAACAAAACCTCCTCCGGGTGAGAGATATTATTGCGGAGGTGAAACGTCAATTGCGAAGCCTTGAACGGCAAGCCAAGCAGGCTGAGGTCTACCAGAGGCTTCGAGACGAGTCGCGGGGTCTGGAAGTCAAAGTGCTCAAATCAGACTATCTCCATTTGGAGAATCAGCGAAATGCTGTAGTGACGTCCTTAGGGGAATGTGAGCGTGAGGAAGCCGAACAGGTAGCGCAAGAATCCCAACTGATGGTTCGTCATGAAGAATTGAAAACCGATGTGCTGCAGAAGGGTGAGGAGGCGAGCCGTTTACACAGCAGCCTTCGGGAGATCGAGCAGGAAATGGGCAAGGCCCTCACGAATATCGAAGTGCAACGGAATCGATTGCGGTTGTATGGTGAACAACAGGTTCAAGCGCAAGAAGAAACCACTCATCTTGCCCAAGAAACAGAGGCCGTTCGTACCGTCATTCAGGATCTGAAAGAGCGGGTTCATCGTGCTGAGGAAGAAATAGCTCAGCGGGCGGAACTGTTAGCCGATTTAGAAGAAGAGGAACAAGACCTTTCGCAAAAACGGAGTTCGACTCACACACAGGTTGAACATGCCCGGAGTCGGTGTTTTGAAATTGTGGTTGAAAAAACCCATGCGGACAATCGATTAAAAAGTATCGACGAACGCCGAGAGCAATTGATTAAACGAGTGGATCGGTTATCCACTGAGCTTGGAGAAATGGAAGAGCATCGGGGTGCTCTTGGGGGGCAGGCAGAACAGCGACGTCAACAATTCTCCGAACTGCGCCATCAATTGGATGGCACGGTCGCACAGAGAGAAGAGCAGCATCACATGTGGAGCCAGCTCGAAACCCACGTTCATGAATTGGATGCCCATCTTGTGACACAACAAACCGAACTGGCTGCTGCCGAATCTCGTTTGTCTGCTCTGCGAGCTTTTTTTGAAGAGGAATTTGGTCGGGGTCCTCAGCAGGCTCCGGATGCGCCTTCTATCCGTGAAGCCTGTCAGGGAATTCGTGAAGCCATGGTGGAGCATATTGATGTGCCTCAAGAATATGAAATTTCCATCGAGGCCGTGCTTGGAGAAAAAATTCGGTCGTGGGTCATTCACAATGTGAATGAGGCCAGTCCAGCGATCGCCTATTTTAAAGCCAATAATTTGGGGCGAGGGATTTTTGTCCCTTTCCAATCTGTGGGACAGACTGGTGGATCGGAGGAGCACGTCTCTGCCTGGTGGGCTTCCCTTCAACAGCAAGCAGGTGTTGTGGGTCGAGCCTTAGATCTGGTTCGTGTCCCGGAGGAATTGCGGTCGGCCTGGTCCTGTTTATTAGGGCAGGTGGTGGTGGTCCAGAATCTTGATGCCGCCTTGACGTTAGTAAATCATCCTGGTCACGTCGTCCCTGACATGGTGCAATTGGTGACAGTAGAGGGAGAGGTCGTTTTTGCTTCAGGCGTGGTGGTGGGTGGATCTCTTGGGGATTCGGCTGGTCTCCTTCAACGAAAGCGAGAAATTCGAAATTTAGATAGCAAGATTACATCTCTTTCCGACATTCTTACTCGTGACCGCGTAACCTGCCAGACTCAAAAAGATGAATGTGGATTCCTGAAGGAGAAAGTACAAATTCTTGATCAGGCCATCAAAGAATCTGAAATGCAGGTAGCTCTAGAGGAACAAGAATTAAATAGGTTAACCGTTCAGTTGGAAGAGCTAGACCAAAAAATTCAAACGATTACCACTGAACGTCAGGTATCTCAGGAAGAACAGAGCCAATTAGATCCTGAAGAAGAAGCCACTACAGTCCTTCATCGACGATTAGAAGAAGAGGAGAGTGAACAAACACAAACCCTTGAGCGATCCCTTTCAATGTTAGGGGAAATAGAGGAGCAGGGGACACACTTGCAAGACCGTTTGACCGAAGCGCGTTTGACCTTGAATTCCTATCGTGAACGACTCGACCATGACCAAACCGATCTCGTTCGTTTCCAGGAGGAAGACGAAGCTCGGCAAGAACGTTTGCGTCTCCTACATCAGCGTGTGGAGGAATTGGCTCAACAAAGTCAATCGAGTGAACAGGAACAAATTCGTTCAGAAGTTCAGTTTCAACAACTTGATCAAAACAAATCTTCCGTCCAGGCGGATCTGGTGACTGTTGAAGAACAGCATGCGGAATCGATGACGCAGGCACGGCAGATGGACCAAACGTTGCATGGAATCCGCAAACAACATTCCGACACCCGTGAACGACGCATGGGTATTGAAGTCCGATTGGCAGAACTGCGAACGAGATTAGAGACACTCGAAGAGACGTTAGGCCAAACGTATGATCTTTCGCTTGAAGATCTCTTGGCTGTTGATCTGCAGGGGGAGGAATCTGATGGAGCCATGGACCAGGAGGATCAATTATCCCAATGGCGGGAACGCCTTCAGGACATCCGGACTCGATTAGATCGAATGGGACCGATCAATCTTGCGGCCATTGATGAGCATCGAGAGCTGGATGAACGATACACGTTTCTGACAAAACAAGAACAGGATTTGTCGGAATCCATTCGATCCCTTCAAGAAATCATTGAGCGGTTGAATAACACGACCAATCAAAAATTTGAGGAAACGTTTCAAGCTTTACAAGAGAAGTTTTCTGAAGTCTTTTCCGCGTTATTTGCCGGTGGAAAGGCGGAACTTATTTTGGTAAAGCCAGAAGGGGAGCCAGAGCCTGGAGAATTTCAAGAAGAACCCGGTGTCGATATCGCGGCTCAACCGCCTGGTAAACGTCTCAAAACCTTAGGGATGTTATCCGGAGGAGAGAAAACGCTCACCGTCATGGCTCTCATGTTTGCGAGCTTCCTGATTCGTCCCTCACCATTTTGTATCCTGGATGAGGTGGATGCTCCCCTCGATGAGGTGAATGTGGTCCGATTTGCCCGTTTTCTCACCAAGATTTCGGAACATTCCCAATTTGTGGTCATTACACATAATAAGCAAACCATGGAAGTGGCCGACTCATTGTTTGGAGTGACGATGGAAGAACCAGGGGTCTCCAAATTTGTGGCTGTACGCCTGGCTGATTTGGAAACCGTAGGATAAACGATAAACGTAGTGACAGCTCACGAGATGGGCAACAAAAAAGGCCCTGGTTTCAACCGTAATGGAAACCAGGGCCTTTTTTTATGATGATAGCGGAGGAACAGCTTCTAACGTATGAACGGTTTTAGTTGCGCACGTGCTCCCACACTTTGGCTGGATCGATTTCTTTATCTGGGTTCAGGTCTCTAGCTTTTTGTAAGAGGACATCCGTCGTTTCTGGAATCTCAGGGTCAGAAATACAGCAATCATCCACGGGGCATACAGCCGCACATTGTGGCTCGTCAAAGTGTCCGACGCATTCAGTACACCGTTCATAGGTAATGACATAGACCGTGTCGCCCTCGCCTTGTCCTTCTCCAACTTTATGCTCTTTTTCCTCAGCAGCACTTCGAGTTTCAAAAATGGCTTCATTGGGACATTCTGGCAAACATGCCCCGCAGTTAATACATTCTTCGGTAATAAGAAGAGACATAATTCCTCCTTGCTAACTAGTATCGTGACTCGAAAAGGTTTCAAAAAGGAAAAAGGATCACCTGGAGATTCCGACCCCTTACCTAAAGAGCACCACAAATTTCGTAAGGTTTCTCTTGTATTCTAGGCACTGAATCTCTCGGCGTCAACGGGACAGAAGGCCTAGTTGTATAAGCCATTTGGCCATAAAATAAGGCAATATTTATGGATTGGGGAAATTATTCATCTAGGCATCAATTGCAGGTAGCATGCTTGAGAAAGATCCTTTCCAAAATGAAAGAGTCAATTTTTCGTATGTTCAGAATTGGGAAGGATTCAGGTTTTTAAAGAAAATTCCAAAAATCGGAGATCCCAATCCTGACCGGAGGCGACGATAGCTCCGGCATACCCTTGTTGTGGAAACAATTCACGAAATGTCCATCGACTGGTTTCCTCGGGAGCACCCTGAATGTGAAAAACCCCCGGCGGTTGTTCGGGTGAGACTCTTACCGACACCTGGTTAAGCGGAAAGATGAGGCCTTCCCCCCTAGCTTTGAGGTAGGCTTCCTTTTGAGTCCAACATGAAAAAAAAGTCGTCTGATGTTGCGTTTTCGGGAGGCTCCAAAAAAGAGGAGCTTCTTCTTTTGAAAAGATTCGAGACACCATTCCCGTGTAATCAATCTCCGGCCGTTCATGCTCAACATCAATGCCAATATCTCGATTTCGTGCCACACCGTATAAGGCTAAGGTGTGGGAATGAGTCACGTTAAAGGAAAGCTGAAGGGAATTGATGGCTGGGGAGAGGAATGGCTTTCCGTGAGGGCCCAGCTCGAAGGAAAGCATGTGAGGGAAGGCGTGTACATAGGTCCCCAAAATATGGCGGAGCATGCCGCGAGCTGCAATAAAACGGTTCTGGTGTTCCACAAACTTAAAGCGTTTGGCTCTCTCCTGTTCATCTGAAGACAGGACTTCCCAAAATTGGTCGAGAGAGGCGGATGGCGGATCTAACGGTCCCCGCCAAATATCAACGATGGAGGGATGAAGGGTTAAATCATCAGGGGGCTGAACCCAAGGATGTTGAGAGTAATGTTGGAGTTGAGTCATCACTATTCGTTCCAACAATAACGTAGAGAAAAATTATGGCTCCCAAACGTATCCATGCCGAGAGCCAAGTCTTTCCTGGAGAAGCGGTATTGTAAGGTGGTTGGTGGAGGGACGCAATTTATTGAGTTGTGATCACACACGAGTTGACTCATGCACATCCTTGTGAGAACTCCCAAGAGCATGGTGGTATGGCACGATTTCAGGTTTGACAGAATGGTTCCCATCATTTAACACATGACCATGTCTTCATCTCGTTCGAGGTTCGCCTATTCAGCTCTGGTGACTGCTTCCATTGTGTGGGGTGGATCGGTAGTAGCTCAAAAGGTCGCTCTTGGTCCCTTTTCGGTTGTTGAGGTCTCAGTCTTTCGTGGGCTCGGGGCTCTTCTGATTCTTATTCCTCTGTGGTGGTGGCAGGAAAAATCTAGCACGGTATGGAATTCTTCGGATTGGAGCCTGTTGACGGTCTTGGGTCTGGGAGTGGCTGGGAACCATTTATTGATTTTGTATGGCCTTCAATTTATTGGCGCGGGAACTGCGGGAGTCATTATTGGGGCCAGTCCTGCCATTACCGCCTTACTCTCATCGATGATTCTCAAAGATGTGCCGTTTGGAAAGGTGTGGTTGGGGTGTGCGGTCTCATTCGTTGGTGTGGCGTTAGTCTCCGGAGCCCAAGCCTCCGATGGCGCAGGCAGTAATTCCTTGCTTGGGGGAATATTGGTCATTTTAGCTCTCGTGAGTTGGGCGCTCTATACGATCGGCAGCCGCCGGATGATGGATCGGTTATCACCTTTGACGGTCAATTGGACAACCTTACTGATTTCGATTCTGATCCAAATTCCCTTGCTTTGGACAGGCCATAAAGCCATTGATGCAGGCATAGAGAGCATTTCCCTGTCAGGTTGGATGGCGCTGGGGTATGTCATCGTGTTTGCGACAGCCCTGGGGCAACAAGCCTGGTTGTACGGGGTATCTCATATTGGCCCATCCAGAGCAGGTATCTTTACCAACCTTATTCCCGTTTCTTCACTCCTCCTCTCGTTCATGATTTTGGGAGAGTCCTTAAATGTCATGAAAGTGATGGGGATAGGATTGGTGTTAGGTGGAGTATGGTTGGTGAATCGATCTTCCAAGGCTTAAAGGAATACTCTATTATGAAGAGCCACGGGCTTGCTCAGACGATCCTTGGGGTGTGATGATGTTCTAGGAAGTTGGAGAGTTTTGAAATTCCTAGACACGGCAGTTGGGCGCAAAATAGCTGTTTTTAGGATAATAGTTGGTTATTGGAA
>CAZKRH010000259.1:0-5570 GCA_964555115.1 uncultured Nitrospiraceae bacterium
GACGAGTCAATTTATTCGGATCAACTGGTTTTTTCGACATGGTGATACCCCCTAATGCTTTTCAATAGCACAAGTACCATACTTTTCGCTAATCGAAGGAATGTTTTGGTCGATGGCCTGGCCGTGTCAGTCTTCATAAATTCCCCCCCCAGCGAGTGTGATTGAGGTCGATGGTACGGAACTATTTGGGTCAAGGTGTTCAACAAAAAACTGGTAGAGAGAAACTCTAGATAATACCATTATCCTAAGTCAAGAAAATAATACCCGAGGGTTCGACATTTTTATGTTGCGAGGAATATTCGCTGCACTACCAAGGGGGCTAGGTTGAAAAGCATTAGGATGTGCGATGGCACAGGTGGAGGAACGAGAGGGCGGTTCAGGATGAGTAGATGAATGGCGCCTTCGTGAGAGGGATCACCAATCGATGGACCCCTGGTCTATTTCAATCTCCCTGTCAAGTCGCTATAATGCTCACCGTTCTAGGAATAGAGTAGAGATACAGCATGGGGGGGACCATATGAAAGGATATAAAAGGACCATCGAACTTGAATGCGTGAAGGTCGGTGATGCGCGCATCCACCTGACGGAGTTGGAAGGCCTTGCTCCGCAGCATTCTGTCCTGTGCCCATTCCTGAAAACAATAAAATCTGCCTTGATTGTGCTGCTGACGTTCCTCTTTGTGGGTGTGATCGGTTTTACAGATGGGGAGCGCGCTTGGGGTCACGACGTGGACGAGGAGATTAAGGATGAGGACGTGGCGTTCCCCGACCGCATTATGGCTCGGGGAGGTGTCCAGTTCCTCTTCGGACTCGACGCGAAGTACCGGTTTGATGGGCCAATTTTGGGTTTGGGAACCACAGTGAGTTTGGACGATGTCGGCGGAGACGACACCGATGTTGCCCTTCGGGTCGATGCCTTGTTTCGCTTTAATCCTCGACATAGTATCGGGGTCTCCTGGTATGACATAGGCATTAATGGCAGTGCTATAACTGATGATACTCTTCAAATTGACGACGAAGAGTTCCAAGTCGGTACGGCCATACAGAGCAAACTTGATTTGTCGTTGTACCGGATTTTTTACAATTATTCCTTTTACCATAGCAAGAAAAGTGAATTATATCTTTCTGGGGGGGTGTATGCCGGAGAGATTGATTTCATAATTGATGGCCAAGCCATGCTAGGGGGCATGGGGGCAACTAGAGCTGTTCGAATAAATGAAAGTCATTTTTACCCCCTTCCTTCTGCGGGATTTGGGTTCAACTACCTCATTACGCCTAAACTGTCCGGGAGTATTCGAGGCGATGTGTTTTATGTCAATGTTGCCGACATTGAAGGTTCCATGGCCGAGTTTTTTGTCGGCCTGGAATATCGATTATTTAAACATTTTGCGGTAGGGGCGTCGTATGACCGTATGGCCATTGATGTGGAATATAAGAAAGGAAAAAGTGGGGGGTTTGATATTGATGCGTCCTGGAACGGTGCGATGGCCTATGGTGCGGTGTACTGGTAATGTCCGAACGACAGAGGATGCCACCGTTTCATTCAGGGGCAAGCATTAGGTCTTTGCCTGCAACCGCCGCAGTGTTTGACTTAACCGGACGGCCCAATATTCACAGGCCTGTTTCACGTCATCCTAGGAATCCCTAGACCTGTCGAGGGTGTTCCCTCCGTCTTCTCGGTCAACCGATCCTAAGAGAATGTCATCAGTTTCAGCATCGATGATGTTACCTTCGATGTTGGCTCGGCCCACTATGGCCTGTGTTCCTGATTCTACACGGTGAGGTTTTGTGAGTAGGCCAGAACCAGAAACTAAAGTGGACGTGGTTTCCATGGCGACGTTGGATTTTTCTGCTTCGGTCAAGCCTACTTGGATTCGCATGACATTGCGACCAATCAAAGGAACCACTCAATAGTCTGGATTGAGCTTCCCTATATTTTTGGTCGAAGGTCCTCAGCCCGGCGCTCGAGATCTTGTTTGGAAACACTCCTCATCACTTCTCCTACCCTTGTGTGTGATGTAATCTGTACAGGTCTAACAGAAAGCACAGCGTAATGTGCCCAATGCCATGGAGGTACCCCTGGCCTATGGCATGAAGAGTTTCTGGGTTGTGAGTGGTGTCGTCATTCTTTGCCTGTTAACTGCTTGCTCATTGCCTGTGAAGCGCCCTACGGATCCTAAAACAGTTGCTGAGCAAATTTTTATGAGTCAAGCCATTGAAAGGAGCATGATAGAAATAGAAACGGGAATTCCTAAAGGAACGACCATCACGCTGGAGGTATCGGGACTGACCACCGATCAGACTCAAAAAGACGATGTCACGCAGCGTCATGTCAAGAATGTGATTGCTGGCTGGCTTGGGAAGCAGGGTCTCACCAATGTTGAACCTAGAAACGGCAGTTTGGCGCGAAAAAGCTGTGCAAGGGATTTATGTGCATAGGGAATTTTAAAAACGTGCGGTCACCTTCTGGGTGATAAGAGATTTTTACAATTCTCTAGGTGCATGAAGAACGTGTGCAGACTTTCGTGATCCAACTGCTGTTTCTAGGTTGAAGAGAGCAGGAAGGTCACACTTCACGTGCGGGCGATTGTGGAAGTCCATAGGAAGCAGACAGGGAATAGGGTGCAAGAATTACTCCAACACCGCCGCGGGAAGCCATCCTTCTCTGACGTAGCGCTTGGCTGCTCTCTCCGCAAGATCCTTAGCCATTTTTTGCACATTGGCTTCCAGGCTAGCGGAAAATGGCAATGAATCGGAAGCTTCAGACATGACACCGAGGCCCCCGCTTATAGCGGCTGATGTCGCAATAGTTCCTGCAGCTGCACCTACGCCGATCATTGGGCCCATTCCTGGCTTTCGGCCGCTTTTGACTTCGGAGGTAAACTCGGCTACGCGTTGCGGTCCATGGGGAGTGGGCCGATAGACCTCGCCTTGAGCTCTAACGATACTTCTACCCATCCCAAATCCAATGACCATTCGTTGGGTCTGATTCCCTTCATCGATGGAAATGAAGTGCCCCCGGACATAGTATACATTTCCCTTTGTCGGGTAAGGGCCACTCCCTCTTTGCACAAGAATTCCATACTTCGAGAGTTCGGTCACCAAACTCTCTGACAAGGCACTTGCCACTTTCCGTCCCTCCCGAAGCTGTAATTCTCTCTTCGGGGTGGCATCCTTCCCTGTCAGGGCTCTGCCCAGGTCGGCACTAATCCCATCATCGAGTTGGACCTGCTCAGCGGACACGGCAAAATCGTAAATAAGCAGTTTGTCGGGTTTGGGCAGACGTTGCCCATAGTGGTGGACCGGGCTGGACTTCGTTTCAACGCTGGCACATCCCACAAAAAAGATAAGAGCCACACAACTGAGGCAGATCGCACCAAAAGGGAGATTTCGTTCTTTCCCAACTCCCGCATCCCGATGCAGTACAAGTGTGTCTGAAAGCATGGGAAAATTCTTTCGTTGATTCTATAGCTTTGTTCACCCTCTCATGAGCCGTTGAGACAAAGACGCTATTTTTCGATTTCCAGGGTGCGTGTGCGGTCATAGAGGAGTCTGATGAGATCGTATTCAAATGGCGAACCTGTTTGAAAATACCGAAAACTCACTTTGTGACGAGTATCCACGGAATTCAGTAAGGAATAGGGGATTCCAAATTCGGGATTGTCATTCATATCCAAGGGCTCGTAAAGATAAAAAAATTGAGCGACTTTATCAACGATGAGTCCTGAGGTATCGCGCAGGTTCGATGGTCCGAAAATGGGCAACACGATATAAGGACCATTGCCGACTCCATAATGACCAAGGGTTTGCCCAAAGTCTTCAGTTTGTTGGGGTAATCCCCATCCAGTGGCATGGTCCCAGAACCCTGCCAGGCCCAGGGTTGAATTGATGAGAAACCGTGCGGCGGTTTTGACTGTGGTATCGGCCTTTAGTTGCAGCAGAGAGTTCAACAGATTTCGGATGTCATCGATATTAGAAAAAAAGTTTGAAATCCGATCTTCGACAAAATCCGGGGTCACGGCTTCATATCCTGCGACCACTGGTAGAAAAACATAGTCATCAAATCTGGCATTAAAATTATACATGGTCCGGTTGAACCCTTCCCAAGGGTCATAAATATCAATGGCGTAGCGCGCATCAGCTTTCACCATTTTACTAATAGGTTTTCGGGGCTCATTTGTCTGAGGATGGAGAGCGTTTGATGGCCCAGTATCCTGCGCGTAGAGGGTTGGGTTATGAAATGTGTCGGTCCCTAAGGGCCTCACCATTTCGGTCGATTCAAAAGAAAATACTTCTTCCTGAAAAGGCGAGGTGTGTTCTTCGGCAGATCGGGATCCTTGGCCTTCTGGTTTAAGGTGTTGACGGATATCTCGCTCGGACCTTGTCATTGAAGAGGAAGTCGAGACAAGGTGAAGATAGTTTATGGGTTGATAAGGAGGGTCGTCTTCCCATATGGTCGGTTGGTTGATCGGTTGAAGGGGCGGCTCCAGGTTTGGAGAGGTCTCGGTCTCCTTCTGGCCTTGAAAGAATTGAATCATGTAGGCCACATTGTCCCGGTGGTCAATATTTCCACAGTGACCGCCTTTCGGATAGACCTTGGCCCGAGATCCAAACACATTCTGGAGATACGACAAATCGCCGGGACCCAGAATGACGTCATCGACGTTATGGACCATGCCGATCTTGGGGGATTGGCGTAAATAGGATTCGATGGCACGCAAGCTCAAACTGTGTAGTAACTCCGGTTCACTTATGCCAGGGTAACGTGTTTGATAATACGGAGAAAACAGGTCTTCGAAATACTCAAGAAAACTCACACGTACCGAGACTTTATAATAATCTGTCAAAGAATCTGTGGAAGAAAGTGTAAGGTTCTTGGGTTTGATGTACCCAGCATTCGTTAAAACATCAGAGGTGAACACCATGCTTGCGGAGGACATCCGGAAGTCAATCCCGATCAGGGTAGCAATCTTTTCCCTTTTCGGGTTTCGTTGTTGATAGGCCGCATAAAGGAATTCGCCACTCAAATTCACAAAATTCCCGGTTTGATACACCTCCGAAAAGGCTCGAAATGTCTCGTCGAAATATTGATGGACACTTTCTGGATCGGTCGAGAGATTGTTGACCAACATCTCATCAAGAATGAGAGCGGATGTATACAAACTGACTGGAGGGTTGATCAGTAAGACTTTTTCAAATTGAAAGGTGTCACGGGCTTCATCCAATTGCGACACGAAGGCAGCCTGGGCTGCTCCTAGACTGTATCCCGTCAGGAAAAATTTGGTGATCTCAATATCCTGTTTGACCGCTAACCAGGCTAACATCATGACGCGGTACAAATCTTGAGAGTCCTCCCTGAAATGTCCGGGAACCCCAGTGGTAGAGGCCGCTACCATAAAATTGGGATGAGTGGGAGAAGACAAAGAAAGAACATGAAAGCCGGCTTGATAAAAGGCCCGTTGGAGCATTTTCATTTTGGGTGAGTGATAACCGGCCCCCGTTCCGGCAATCACAAAAATCAGCGGAGCTGGATGATCTTGTGGAACAAGAGAGTATCGCAATTCGTCACTA
>CAZKRH010000260.1:0-3563 GCA_964555115.1 uncultured Nitrospiraceae bacterium
GGACTAGCAAAATTTTCTTAGGGGTATTGTATTTGAATCTTGAATTCACCAAATTTTCGATAACTAAAGACTCCCGACCCCTTTTGCTTTTTCCAAACGATGTTCCGCTTAACACGCGAGCGGACCCGCGTCATGGGTTCAAGACAACATAGCAGTTCTCAACCTTGGGCAAGGCTCTTACTTCGGAAGAGAGCAAGATCTCCTCAAGGACATCGACCGTGGAATCAAGAATCGCCAAGATGTGAGCACAGGAAGCGCATTGAACGTCGTAGTCCTTGCGGAACTCATAGGTCAATCCGTGTGTCGTGAAAGGGCGCCAATCTTCCCCTCGGTGGATTCCGTTGTTGTGCAGACAGTTTCTAAGAAGAGTGGCGGCTTTAAGGGTGCCTCTCGCGCGATCGTGATTGGCCAAAGTGACCCGGGCGAGCAAGTCGGTGCAATTTTCTCCGAAGCCAGTTTTTCCTGGCTCCTTTCCGAATGCTCTCAGAAGATCCTGAAACAGCCCATCGAGCTTGAAGTGAAAGAGTGTTAGCAAGCTGAGACGCCACACAGATTCCATCGAGGTCAGTAATTCGTCCTGCGTTTTGCCCTCGATTGTACAGTAGTTCGCGAAAGACTCTATTACTTCGTCCGCAGTGCGGGATATGGTCCTGAGCCCAGCTCCGGTGATCGCGTGTACTGTGATGCCAAAGCCGAGCAAGGTTTCCTGCATACCGAAAAGCGCGACCTGACGGCCGTCGGATTTCGCCCCGGCCACCCCATCGCAAAGTCGTTGGAGTTTGAGGGTCACTTCTCGAAAACCTTCGACTAGGCTAGCGAGAGTGTAAGTGCCGGTGAGTATTCGATAGTCCATCAGGTTATTCTGTCTGCCGGCCAACAAGTTAGGATCTAGATTCTGGATAGTACCCAATCGCATTTTCGAAAACAATTCTTCTATTGAAATATTGATGGAATAAATTGAGAATTCAAGCCACAAATTCACTGATCTTGAGGCGGGAAGATTGTTGAGAAGAAATTTTTGGAAATAATGAGAGCAGTGGTTAGGACGCTGTTTTCCATCCAGACATCACGCATCGCAATGCAACGAGTGGGAGAAAATTTTCTAGATCCTTGGCAACGGTGCTCATCACCTCTTCTGCTAAACCTTGGTCCGTGAAACATTCATACGCATCGTCCAAAAACCCGCCGCGTAATAAGGGATGATAGAGAAAAGCGTTTCCTGGGCCTGACTCAATTTCGAGTGGAGGTTCTTCGACCACCACCCGTTCCATCCCACATTCTTTTAGCCATTGTTCGGCATCTTTGGCTGAAGGCCGTTCCGCAATATACTCCGCTAAAGCCTCACGTTCTTTAGTCAGTCCTCGACTTTCCATTTCGTGGTCGATCCGATTCCAAATCGAGTCGAATGTACCAAGCGAGGGAAAGGTTAAGACAATTTGCCCACCTGGCTTTAAAAATGTGAGCAGGTGTTCTAGAGCTTCTTTTCGATTGGGTCGAAAGAACATGAAGGATAAATTACCAGTTATTCGATCAAACTGCCCCATATCTGTAGGCAACTCCCGAACATCAGCCTTTCGAAATTCCAGCCATGGAAAGTTCGGCCCTTGGAACGCTCGAGCCCTGGCCAATTGCGCTTCATTCAGATCAATCCCCAGGACCCGACCTGTGGACCCTACTTGATTCGCAAGATAAAATGCCGGAAGGCCCTCCCCACACATCACCTCCAAAAGGGACGCACCGGTGGGAAGATCTAATTGTGATAACAGAGTTTCTGCAAAAGGAGTGGACCAGTAATCTTTTTTGGGCAATTCACAAAGCCACCCAGGTGGAGATCCGGAAGAGGAAGAAAGTGGTTGATTGGGGTGCATAAATTTAGGAAATGCCATCCCTTCCATGTGGTGTCATCAAATCTTGTTCTGGTCCAAGGGGAACAATACGGGTTGGATTAATATCATCATGCGTGATGTAATAATGTCGTTTGATGTGATCAAAATTCACCGTTTTCGCAATGCCGTCCATTTGGTACAACTCTTTCAGATATCCAAACACATTGGAGTAATCGATGATTCGCCGAATATTACATTTAAAATGTCCATGATACACCGCATCAAATCGTATGAGCGTCACAAATAATCGCCAGTCCGTTTCTACGACACGGTCTCCCAATAAAAACCGGCGGGTTGATAAACGTGACTCCAACTCATCAAGACTCTTAAACAGTCGTGTTACCGCCTTCTCGTACGCTGCTTGAGTGGTGGCAAACCCAGCCCGATACACCCCATTGTTAATATTGTGATAAATCTTTTCATTCAGTGTATTTATTTCCTCACGAAGCTCGAGAGGATACAGATCCAGAGCCCTGTTCGTATACTGATTAAACTCTGAATTGAACATACGGATAATATCATCATCGGAGTTACTGACAATGTGTTTGGTTTCAGTATCCCAGAGTACAGGAACAGTGACACGATCGTGATAATTAGCCTCCGTAGCCGTATACGCCTCACTCAAAAACGAAAACCCATTGATGGGATCAACTGAATGTCCCTCCCCTTCCCGAAACGCCCATCCCCGATCATCTCGAAGCGGATCAACGACGGTCATCCCAATCACGTTCTCTAATTGTTTCACTGTTCGAAAAATGATCGTCCGATGTGCCCATGGGCATGCTAAAGACACATACAAGTGGTACCGACCTTGTGCAGCCGGGAAACCTGACTGGCCATCCTGTGTGACCCAATTTCGAAAGGCATCTTCCTGCCGAGCATATTCTCCTTCTTTGGTTTGTTCATCGGGAAATTGCGCTTGAACGGTCATGACCTCTTTTTCCATCACCTTCCTGAAACGATAGTTTCTTCAATCAGGCTTTTTCAACTATAGCTTTAAGTTTCTCTAGGCCGCGTTCAAACATGGGGCCTGCCATCGAATCCATCAACATGGCAAAATATCCTCCAAACACAGGCATATCCATATTCCCGGTCATACGCCACATCACTGTCGTGGTGGCTTCAGCCCCCCGGTTATAATGCATACCTGCAATACTGTGATACTCTCCCCCATCAAAAAATAAATCGTATTCTATGCCCTGACTTGGAGAGACTTTGGTAAAGGTCAACGAACCATCGCCATCCTTGGCCACCCAGGATTGATAGGCGCCGACCCCTGAGGTTTTTTCACCCAACGTCGTCACAATGGTAGGATCCTCTTCCTTCCAGGGCGACCACAGATCCCACTTGGTTAAATCGCCTACGTAAACATGAATGTCTTCAGGCATCGCATTGATAGAAACGCTGCGAACGACATTGTATTCCGTAGGTAGGACCAACCCCACACCGACAACCAATAGAATCAAGGTCACAAAAATTTTAATGGATCGTCTAATCCATATACTCATTGGTCATATCCTCCAACTCAGGTATTTTCTAAAGGGCACCTCTAAAAAACCGTCCTTTTCCGCGATGGCGGCGTCAGACATGTGCTCACAGCCTCCGGCGCGCACAAAGATGGTGCTCTTCGCACCGTGCGCCCTCATGTATTCCAACATACGCTGCGGTTTTCCGCGC
>CAZKRH010000261.1:0-7549 GCA_964555115.1 uncultured Nitrospiraceae bacterium
TGAGGTGTGGCTAGATCCTCAAGTGCAAAAGGCGGAGCAGGTTCAACATGTTCTGAGGCCTTACCCCGCAGAAGAGATGGAAGCCTACCCGGTGAGCGTGCGCGTGAACAACCCTCGCAATGACGATCTTGCCTGTTTGGAATCCGTAAAATTACCAGATTAAAATCAAAGAAACTCAATTCTTAAATTTGATTATATAAATGGATATATCCAAGGATTAATGGTTAACCAACTTCTGCCAGGTCGTGGTGAGATTAACTTGGTTGGCGAGAGATGACAGGTTATCTCGTTCTGACTGCGTGGGTTGTCGAACAGCCAGAATCTGTTGAGCATCCAGAAGGTCCTGAGGTCCGCCGGCATATAACTTCAGAAGGATTAAAGATTGCCATGAAACCACAGGGACGCTGCAGTCGAAAATTGTCAAAAGTTCTACGTTATTGAAGATAATGGAATCCCAGGAGGTTGGAAGGAGTATTAGCTGGACTGGGACAGATCGGTCCTCGATTCTGATGCTGGTTTGATAGACTTCCCGCAAGGGATCATCGGGTTCACCAGGGCGAAACTCAGCTGAGAGATGTTTGCACAATTTAGAAGGGTCACTAGAACCGAGTGCCAGTGCAAAATCCAAATCCTGGGTCGCCCGTGGCACACCCCAGGCTGATACAGCAAACCCTCCAATTAGGACATACTGATCCACCAAGCATTGGGCTTTTGCCTCGTTGAGACGACTTATAATGGTTGTGAGGGCTTGGGCGAACACGCGTGTTGTAATTCGTGGCAAGTGTCGGACAGCTCGAGCGCAAGCTCCAAGCGTTGCGCTGGAGACATTCGTCGAACTTCTTCCAGCTTCTCTTGCGACAGACGTGTGCTCAGAGCACTCGTCCGTCGTTCAACGTGAGGTAGGGATTGAGGGGACATGGGAGTATTGTACACTTGGAAGCCCCAATGGGAAAGATATACGAGAGCATTTCTTGGGACGAAGCCTATCCAAAGGTGTTCCTCAAGGTGCCGAATTGGCTTGGCAGGTGGCGACCCAATCCACATATTGAGAGACGCGGGTATAGACCCCCAAAATATTTTGGCGGGCACAACCAATGCCAAAACTCACCACTCCGGCTTGTTGCCAGGCACTTTGAGGTGACTCTTGAACCATTAATGGTCCGCCACTGTCACCCTGACAAGAATCCAATCCACCTCTGTCCACACCGGCACATATCATATTAGACGTGAGATTGGTGTACACATCATCACAGATTTGATTGCTGACGATGGGAATCGTGACTTCTTGTAAAGTGGGAGAAGCCTGGCCGCCTTCCGAAAGCCTGCCCCACCCAATGACGGTGCTGTCGTCACCCGGTTGTGAATGTGTATCAAACGCATCAACGAGAGCTACGGTGGGTTGCTGTGAAGGGGTGGCGAGCTTAATCAGCGCAATATCATGATTGCTGGTGCTCGTGTTGTATTGGTTGTGGAACAAAACGAATTCAATAGCATGTTCTTCTCCCTCGTTGGTCCTGAGGTCATGGCGACCAATCACAACCACGTGATCGGGCTCAACCCTACAATGAGCCGCAGTCAGTACCCAGTCTGGAGCAATCAGTGACCCTCCACAAAATGGAAAAAGGGAGCCATTTTGTCGACAAATAGTAAGCGCTGTGGCCCAGGGCCAGGCGTTTGGTGTGGCTTCACTTCCACCGACTATCCGTGGGGTAAATGGCTCAAGGACATCCCGGCGTGGGGCGATTTGTGTGGCCTCGCATTGGGTTAACGGAGGAGGGGTGATAATGGGTGGTGGCGTATTGGGATCTCCTGGTGGCGGTGGGTTTGGTCCGTTGCCGTTTGTCGCGCAGGAAATAGTAACGACCGCCGCTATCGTCAGTACAATCCATTTGAGGGAATGCCGAATAAAGAAAGATTGACATGAAAACATAGAGTCCCTCCTTGGATGCTTCGAGGATTTCCGATGCTGATGAATCAAATGAACATAGAAACAGTATTCAAAAAAACTGCTATCCTTCCTACAATGAATGGAGAGAATTGTACAGAAGATGAGAAAATTTTCTAGGGCTTTCTTATCGTCAAGAAAGCAAATTGAGAGAAGGGAAAGAAGCCAATCTTAGGATGCAGAAAAAACTTCTTTCAAAAATAGGGCAATTTGACCCTGATTTTTCTGACCGTCCGGTGTTTCCACTCCTGAATGAACATCGACGGCCCAAGGCCGAACCAGGGTAATCGCCTGTTTCACATTATCGGGTGTAAGTCCACCGGCAAGAATAATGGGCACCCTAGAATTGTTAACGATTTGGGCCGAGATCGTCCAATCATGGGTTAACCCTGTTCCGCCTACCCGATTGGTGGAAGGATCAATGGAATCAAGCACCATCGCATCCACAAAATTTTCGATCTCACGCATTCGGGTAATAGCTGTTTCATCCTGAACACTCACCTTGCCAATGATTTTCTTGGGCCAAAGTTGATCGCGCAGGAATAGAAGCACGGAAGAGGAAAGGTCGCTATGGAGTTGGACAGCGAGACAGGGAACCTTCTGGACCAGATCAACAATCTCGGGAGGATCTTCCAGATGCGTGATGAGTACGGAAGTAGTAAAGGGCGAAAGGTTCAAGCAGATTGTACGTGCAATATCGGGCTCCACAAAGTCAGAGGAGGCATGCCGCTGCCCTACAAGAATCCCGATGGCATGAGCCCCGTGCCGTTCAGCAAGTTGGGCTTCGGCTACCGAAGTAATGCCGCAAATTTTTACTCGTGTCATGAAGATGATAATCAGGATGATGAGATTCTCAGGTTGTAACGTAACCATAGAGCACTGGCAAGAGTGAGATGCTGTACTATTCAAATGGGAGTACCACATATTCTTTCTGGAAGACCCTGCCTGCAATGTGCTGGAATCCAAGCATGATACTCATGAATCCGCAATTGTTGGGGAACATGAGGCGGGTGAAGTCGGTGATGAGGATGAGCTATGGAAGAAGGGAGGGAAATGGGAAGGATCATTGAACCTAGAAACATCAGCTGCCCAACGTGCAAGGAGCCTGTCCGACATCAGGGATCGTCGCGAGATTGTGCTGGTTTGAGGCAGATTTTTCGATCGTTTGAGGCGAATAGTGGTGACTATTTAACGAAAATGATCGGAAAAGCTGGCCAAATCCAGCGCAATCGCAGTAGATCCGCTAATGTCGGACAGGCTCCTAGGTCGCATCACCAGAGGGATTAGCGAATATAGACATAGTACTTCAGCATGTCTTTCCAAGTAATAATACCTTCGATGGCATTTCTCTTAGACATCACGGGCAAACATGAAATATTATGCTCCAGTAAAAGAATGGCCGCGGCATCAATTAAGGTGTCTTTTTTGGCTGTGATCAATGTAGTGGACATAATATCTTGAGCGAGGGTTTTCAATAGTGATTGGTCGTGAGCGGTGGCATCCTCGGTATCCAGGTAAGGGCTCGACATACGCAAGACATCTCTATCTGAAATGACACCCAATAGCTGTTCATCACGTGCGACGAGCAGGTGATGATACGGGGCCCGTTTAAAGATATCACGCAACTCAGCCAAGGTGATGTCCGGCAGGATACAATGGACTGGTTCACTCATAATGCTTTCAACATACATGGCTCTATTCCTTCTTTTCTTGGTTAACTTTCTCCTGTTCAACGAGTTCATCATTCCATCGAACCCAAGTATTTCCACCAGTCCGCTCAGGAAAGCGTTTGGTGGTATCATTAATGGTCATGACGGCGTTCGGATAAATGGCACGAGTGACTTCAATCGTGGCCTTTTTCTGTAACTCAAATTCCGGTTCCAGGGCTTGCAAGCGGGTTTGTGTGCTTAACACCTTTTCTTTAATCGTGGCGATCGTGTTGACAATTTTTTTTGATTTATCTATAGGCACTTTCCCGAGAACAACAGGATCGGCCTTTTCTAACCCCTGTAGAATGGTCTCCAGTTGAGTCACTTCTTGCGAACGGGCGGCCAATTCGTTTTCTAAGTCGTGATATTCCTGAGTCAATTCACTCAGTTTACCCGCTGTGACATGGGTGGGAATATGGGCTTCGTTGCCTAATTGATTGATTGCCACCCGATGTAAGGCTTCACAATGTCCACCAAACACAATGCCTTTTCCCGTGTCTTGGCCGACTAACAATTGATTGCCGGATTTTACATAGCTATGACCAATGTATTCTTTCACCACAACATTATTCTTTGCATGCAAGGATGAAAGGTGCACAAATTTCGCTTCGATATCTAAACCTGCTTCAATTTGGTATTCAGTCGTTTTTTGTTGTGTACCATCAACTTCTTCCATGCCCAAAATCCCGCCATTCACGTTAATGCTCTGACCCGCTTTGATCGTGGCCTGTTCCACCACTCCTTGAATATGCACATCACCAGTCACGTCAATACTCATACCGACTGCGACCTCACCTTTGACTTCTAACGAACCATCAAACGTGATATTTCCGGTGTTGACATCGACATTATCCACATGAAGCGTGGGATCCACGATGACACCATGGTGCACCACGACAGGGTGCCCTTGTATGGCCGCTAACAACAAGTTGGGATTGTCAGGAGAGCTCTCGACACCCGTCAGGTTGGTGGCAAAGCCGGAATCATTCCCCGGGACCGGCTTCATGGCTTTGCCGGTGACATCCATGCCGGCCTCACCCTTGGTGGCGGGTATCCTTCTCATTACGGGCATGCTGATATTCACCAATACGAATTGCTGGGTACTCAGCATATCGGCGACTCCATGAACATCCATTTTGGGAGCTGCAATCGTTTTGCTTTCTACCAGGGGAATAAACTCCGCGTCTTTTCCTGGAATAGTTAATCTGGCTTGAGCGATGCACATGTCATTGACTGTTTGGCGCTGAAAGCAATTGTTCACCATTTCGTGATCCACCAGGGATTCAAACACTCCGACTTTAGCGATGGCCTGGGTAATCATGTCCATGGTGAGGGGTTGACCGCCATCGGCCGCCGTAAGCGTTAACAAAGCCTGACATTTATCACCGGTGACCGTCACTGAGGCGGTCGCATCAACCAGGGTTTTTAGCGCAACCTTACATTCTTTGGCTTGCTGAACACTGGTGAGTATTTCTGGTATGGCTTGAGGGTTCAGGGTGAGATTGTGATAACCAGCCTCTTCCACCCTTTTCTTGATAGACAGCAGGGAGATCTCTTCCGATTCCTCACTGGGTTTGAGTTCGGCGTACAGAGTGTGATCTTGTTCGTCAAAAGAGATGGTCAGTCGCATAGGAAAAGCTCAGCCGCAATCATTGCTCATGGCGCATAAACACTGCATCTTATTAATCCAAGTCGGTAGGCCTTAACCTTCCCTTAAGGGTTTGTAAGGATTATCTTAGAAACGGCAGATGGTGCAAAAACCTCACCTTAACAATCCCCCCTCATTTGTCCAACATGTGCTGAAACGAAACACGATAACCAGAATGGCCATTGTAATCGAATCCGAGCCTCATGCCTCTCCCCAGTTTCATGGCGTCATAACTGGCTGATTTTGTTCAGGTGCAAGTAGTCAGAAATGCTGTTCGGAAACCAGGTGTTTTTTGAACAGCCACCGTTCTCCCTGCGACTGCCTCGCAACCTGATCTCCCTCCACAGGAAAGCATCGGATTTACTGCTTCAGAAAAAGTTAGCCGTGGGGTATGATGGGGGAAAGAAAACGAAGGATGGGTGGTGAGTGAGGGGACATACGCATGAGCAAAATTTCCGTACCCCTTCAGGCGGGGTTGGATGCCTACAATCGTGGGGATTACGACACGGCCTTAAGGGAATTTCTACCGTTGGCGAACCAGGGGGATGCAACTGCACAATTCTTCCTGGGGGTGCTGTCCGCTGAGGGCCAAAGGGTACCGCAGGACGATCAGGAAGCGGTGCGCTGGTATCGGCTGGCGGCGGAGCAGGATTTTGCCTTGGCGCAGAACAACCTGGGGCGGATGTTCTTCACAGGCCAAGGGGTGTCGCGAAATTTGGTTCGCGCGTATATGTGGGCATCGCTTGCAGCTGCCCAAGGTCATGAGCAAGCGGCGAAAGGGCTTGAAATGTTGGAAGAGGAGATGTCCCAATCCCAAGTTGCCGAAGCCCAACGGCTGGCACAGGAGTGGAACGCGAAGAGAGAAGAATGAAACAGAAGGCATTCACCCTGTGAAAGATGAATCCCTTCCTCTTTCGTGTCCAGCCTGTCTGACAACTGAGGTCACATCCGTAAGGTAGCCACGAAGAAAAAAAATTATCAGCACCAGGACAGGTGTTTGCACGGACTGACCCTATTTCTATTTCACGACAAAAAGAGCCATATTTGTGCAGGGTTTCGCCCCTGCAGACGAGGCCCTTTTGTTTCGGCAAAAGGACCCAAAATCATTTACGCCCGGTCGCGTCCCTCCGGGTGAACTCCGCCACGGCACCGAATTCTATGGCTGCGAAATTCTCTCCGCTCAAACAGTCCTTGCCCGAGCCTCTGGTGTTGCACTTTGTTTTAGAATATGAGGACCTCTTTAGGTTTTCCTTTGTTTGCAACATTTTCAAGTGACCATTCCATGGTCGTTGCTCCCACGAAGACCTTTTTTCACTAAATCGTCCTGCAACAGGTTTCTCGTGGCTTGTCTGAACCATCGACTCGTTTCAGACTCGGTGGTGGTCCGACTGTCATACTGCGGCCTCCACCCACAATTTATACATCGTAATTCAGGAGTGGTGTCCAGGTGGACCATCACCCACCCCTGACATTTTGGACAGCGCTGTTGTCTCCGGATGGTGGTTACATCCTGAAGCGAGATAGGGGCGGGGCGAGAGTGAGTCGTCTTGGATTTCGCCGACTGAGTTTCAGCACGCAAGGTTGATAGCCGAATACGATGCCGACCCATGGAACCTCCTTCTGTGCGATCAAAAAGCCCACGCAGGTATACGATCAGGCATGATTATTTATCGCATGACTCAGAAGGGAACAGAAGTCACCCTCAGGTGCCTCGTTCCCCTCGTTCTGTGGAGTGTCGTTTCCGTTCGACCACTGCCCCATAATAAAAATGCCTGCCCAGACCGCAGCGGTCCAAGAAGGCATAATGTGCACTTCGAGTGTTGACAGGCAAAGATGTGTTGGGCCGGAAGTCGGCCTACCTCCGATTCCATATGGATGCTCCGTTTCGCGTTATTAACTCAATCCTCCCCGTCTCTGTCGGGGTACGGCCCTATCCGAAAAGGGCACCGGCCGGGGCCTGACAGAATCCAGCCCTTGTCGGGGCTCCGCTCCCCCATAGGCTTCGGACCACCGGCTCTCTCCGTCATTCATAAGGTTTGTCCTGACGCTTCTGCTTCCAAGGTGGTTCTTGCCACAATAATGAATGGGGCATGATGACACAGGGGCGATGACGCTTAAACGGACAGAGTGTCAAGCCAATCCACTTGGTCTCTCACCCTTTTTATCACCTCGTCACATCCAAGGACCTTATCAATACAGTCGTCTGCACCAACTTGGGAGCAGGCCTGCTGAAATTCAATCGACGGG
>CAZKRH010000262.1:0-2340 GCA_964555115.1 uncultured Nitrospiraceae bacterium
ATACATTTTGGTTCCTAATGCTGGAGGCGTATCGGTATTAAACTTCTCGAGGTAAGGGCCATGGAATTTGGGCCACAGATTGGTATTCCCTACAACGTCGGTATTCGCCGATGAGAGTGTGAGCCGGGCAGCCATGGACCGTGCGACATTCGAATTCCCTGAATTTTGAGTTTGCGGGTTTCCTTGACTATTTAACGGAAGAATTGTGCCCAAATCCGTGTAATATTTGGTGATACCTGTTTCATAGGTTTTGACGGCTGATGCCAACGCATCTACTTTTGCTTGGGCAATCACATCAAACACTTTCGGAATAATTAAAGCCGCCAACACTCCAATGACGGCCAGGACCCCGATCATTTCTATGAGCGTAAACCCCTCAGACCCATTCCATCTTCTATGTTTGTTCATGTTTTTTTAAACCAGCCTACCAATGTGTCGTCATAGGGACACAATGCCCCTATTACCCGTGTTTTTTTTCGGTTCTTTTCTATGAAAACCTTAGAGGTTTTTGCATGTGACCAACGATTACCTTCCTCTTTTTAATGGACTGCTACGGGTAATCCGAACATTCACATAGACCATCTCTTACCCAGCCATGTGAATCTTGGTGTTTTTTAAGGAATGATGTGGTGGAAACCCAAAGAAAGATGGAGCAGGTCTCAAACTGGAAATACATCAGGGAGCCTGATTATCGGTCAGCAAGATACAGTAAAAGGGTGCCATTTTGGACGGAGTCCCATTTAGCCTGACCCCGAACTTTTCTTTCGGAATCAGTTTTCCCAATCCCTGCATCAAGGATATTATCGAGCATGAGAAAATCTTTTTCTCCAAGGCCCTCCAGTTTCAGATACACGACACTTGACCCGGTTGCCAGATCACTTAACCCATTATCCCCCTGCAGATCCCATCCAAGATTTGTGGATGTGATGGGCGTGTTCAAGGGTATGGATTGGCTTGCTGGCAAAAACATTTGAGCTCCCAATTCAGGTGGGAGTTCCGAATTAAACCGTTCCAGATACGGTCCTTGAAACTTGGGCCACAAGTTGACCGTCAAAACCAATGGACTGGTATCGGTCAACGTGAGTCGGGCTGCTAACGATTGGACATTGGCACTGTCACCTGAATTTTCAATAATGGGATTCCCCTGATCATTCAAGGGTAAAATGGTTCCTAAATCAGTATAATATTTCGTGATCGCCACCTCATAGGTTTGTGTGGCCGTGACTAAGGCATCGACTTTGGCCTCCGCCACGACTTCGAATACTTTGGGTAACAACATTCCTGCTAAAATGGCAATTATCCCCAGGACCCCGATCATTTCTATCATCGTCATGCCTTGTTCGGCTCCCAGAATATGAAGTGTACGCTTTGATTTTTTCAGTATCATGAATATCCCTTTCCTTTCACACAGAACGGTTTCTGGGGGTTTTACTACATTGTTTCGGATTGTTGGGGTTATTTATTAAGTGCGGGGGTTTTGGGGCCCCTGGAGTATGGGAAAAGGAGGTGGTTGCTGGGAAAGAAAAACCGTTGCTCGTTGCTCGTTGCTGGTACAGGAAGGGACATGTCGCTAGTTGCTCGTCTCTCGTCGCTTGTTACCTAAGTATTGTTATTTAACGGCCAAACCAATTAAGTCAAATACTTTGCTTTCAAAGAAACGAGCAACTAGCGACCAGCGACGAGCAACTAATCCCGAGCGACTAGCAACTGGTGACAAGCAACTATTCGTGCTATTCCAACATGTGCAGGCTTTTATCAATCACCACACACACGCCAATCACTCCGACCATCATGCTGAAGCCCTTGGTGATCCTTTGACTCCCTACCCTTCGACCGATATAACTCCCAGCCACCATTCCTATGATGCTTCCGCCTATCATCCACAGCATGAGCATCCCATCCAGGGAAATATGATTCAAATGACTCACCATTCCACTCCCTGCATTAATGGCGATGATGAGCAGCGAGGTCCCTATAGCAATCGGCACAGGAAACCCCATGACAATGATCAGGGCAGGGACTATTAAAAACCCACCCCCTACTCCAAAAAAACCTGTGAGGATTCCAATGCCCAAACCCATGCTCAACGCTTTGGCCAGGCAGGGTACCGAGAACTCCTTCGAACATCCTTGGTTCACGCTAGCTTCCACATTCTTTTCACTCCGTTTCCACGTGGCCACACTCACTCCGATCATGAGAAAGCCAAACAGGAACAGCACCACATCACCCTGAATGAATTGATGGCCCTGGGCTCCCACCCACGCTCCGATCATTCCCGTTCCCCCGAATACCAAAGCCGCTTTACCTCGAACCTTCTGATATCGACTTTCTTTCCAGGCC
>CAZKRH010000263.1:0-1775 GCA_964555115.1 uncultured Nitrospiraceae bacterium
CATTTAGATATTGAAGTGTTTGATGGGTATGGCAGTTATGTGGCTGGTGAGGAAACGGCGATGTTGGAGTCCATGCAAGGTCGTCCGGCGCAGCCGAAACAAAAGCCGCCTTTTTATCCCACAGAATTTGGTTTGCATGGCAAACCGACTCTTGTGAATAATGTCGAAACGCTTTCGAACATTCCACAGTTGTTACGGAATGGGCCAGCATGGTTTCGAGAAGTGGGAACCAGCACGACGCCTGGGACTATGTTGTTTTCTCTCAGTGGGGCGGTCAAGCGATCGGGTGTCTACGAATTGCCTCTGGGAACGTCGATCCGTCATTTGATTGAGGTATGTGGGCAAGGGGTACCCAATGGCCATGGTGTGAAAGCCGTCTTTCCTGGTGGGCCATCCTTTGCAATGATTGGAGCGGATCAGCTAGATCTCCCCATGGATTTTGATTCCCTCAAAAAGGCAGGGACAGGCCTAGGCTCTGCCGGGGTGATTGTCGTGGATGATGCTACATGTATGGTAAAGCAGACTCTGAAGTTTTCCCATTTCTTTGAGCAGGAAACGTGTGGGCAATGTCCACCATGCAAAATTGGCACTGAAGAGTTGGCAACGCTGATACGGAAAATTGAAGATGGACAGGGCGAAGAAAAAGATTTAGCCAAGTTGTTACAAATTTGTGGGTTCGTCAAAGGCACAGGCTTTTGCACATTGGTGACTGGTGCTGCCGTTCTTGTGCAAAATAGTTTGCGACTGTTTCGACACGAGTTTGAAGAACATATTCGTTTAGGGCGGTGTCCGGTGAAGTCGGCACCTGGGTCAGCCGGATAAAGGATAATACGTATGCCTCGAGTCACGTTTATCCATCCTGAAGGCAAAAGTGGAGAGGTCGATGCCGATCTTTCTCTTTTAGAGGCCGCTGAGCAGATGGGCTTTCCCTTACCTCATGACTGTGGAGGTAATGCGTCCTGCACGACATGCCGAGTCGATGTGGTGGCGGGGTTGGAAAACTTGTCCGACATTGATTTTGATGAGCAAGATTTACTGGATCGAGAGGCGCTCACTGAACCATATCGACGATTGGGATGTCAGGCCCGGTTATTGGGAGATGTGATTGTTCAAGTACCCGAAGAGAAATGGGACAAAGAATCATTGGATCAATCTCAGGAAATAGAGTCTTCCTCCCAATAGAAATTTGAGGATTGTCAAAGACGTGTGTTCGGGCGAACGATCAGCAAGATTGGATCCAACGTCAATAACCTTTCGTTTCACCTCTGGTTCGGCCACTTCCAAAAACAACTGCGGGCTGGTTCGAAAAAACTCTAATGTGCCCACATAATCAGGCTTCCCCAAACTATTTTGGACCATCAACTTCATGCCAAATCCTATCCAATTCTTCGCCGCTTCCAGCGGAATGGCTCGCGCGATCGAGGGACTCTCACGAAAAAATTCATTCCCTAACACATAGTTCCACTCGGCAAGCTCTATTCCCAAAGAAGCCCACTGCTGCATTTCTTCAAGTGAATGTTCCTGAGATAATTCTGGCATCACCTTCAACCATTCATAAGCACATTGTGGCGCGGAGTCCAGAGGCCCGTCAGCTAATTCCAAGACCTGAGCGAGAAGTCTATCTCTATGAGGCGCCTCTCCTAACAATCCAAGAATCAGAGGACTTTCTTTAAAATAACGAAGACCCAACGCACCAGTAGCCTGTGCGAGTGTGATACCAAGATCAAGCCATGGGACAACACTGGCCAGACATCCACGACGGCTTACCTCGCCTA
>CAZKRH010000264.1:0-24564 GCA_964555115.1 uncultured Nitrospiraceae bacterium
AGCCAACCTTGGTGACCATGATGCACTGGATGGGCATCTACTCCCAGGATTGTCACCAGTTGGTGTTCCCAAAGGATTGCAGGGGACGGCTTTACCCTTCCATTACAATCATATCAACGAATTGAAAACCATCGTTCAGGCTCATGGGCAAGAACTAGCAGCTATTGTCCTCGAACCCCAACCAGGCCAACAAGTGGTTCCTGGTTTTTTGGAAGAAATTCGAGATATCGCAACTGAAATTGGAGCGGTGTTGATTTTTGATGAAATTACCACTGGATTTCGAATGACCTCGGGTGGAATTCATTTACTTCTTGGAGTAACACCGGATGTAGCGGTGTTCGCTAAAGCCATGGCGAATGGATATCCCATGTCGGTGGTCATTGGAGTGGAAGAGGTGATGCAAGCGGCGCAATCGACCTTTATCAGCAGTACGAATTGGACGGAGCGAATTGGATTAGCGGCTGCGATAGCGACGATTCGGAAACATCGAAGAGAAAATGTGGCGGCCCATCTCATGGTGATTGGCAATATGGTCAAGTCGGGATGGGAAAAAATTGCGCAACATGTAGGACTGCCTCTCCATGTTTATGGTCATCCGAGTTTAGCGCATTTTGGTTTTGACCACGAAGACAACGTGCTGTTGACGTCATTATTCACACAGATGATGTTGGGAAAAGGGTATTTGGCTGGTGATCAATTTAAGGCATCTTTTGCCCATCAAGCTGACCATGTGGCGGAATACCTAGATGCGGTCTCGGAAACCTTTATGGCTCTGGCCGACGCGGTGTCTTGGGGAGAAGTGTCAACGCGTCTAAAGGGCCCTCCCGCCCAAAAAGGGTTTTATCGACTGACTTCATGATGACCAATGTCAAAGATGTTCCCAAACAAAGAATCCTCGGAACCTCAGGGTTACAGGTGTCAGCGGTTTCGATAGGGACCGTTGAACTTGGACTTGATTATGGCATTCAGATCCCTGGCCAAGCGGGGCGACCTACGGAAACGGACGCTATTCGGCTTTTACAGGAATCAGCGGACAAAGGAGTCAATCTCTTTGATACAGCACCCAATTATGGAGAAGCCGAACGTATTGTTGGGAGGGCATTAGGACATCGCCGGGATACGATTATTACCACGAAGATTCACCAACCGTGTAAAGAGGATGGTCAATTCATTCACGGGGAACAATTGCAGGGTCTGGTAGAGCAGTCTCTGTGTCGCAGTATGCAAAACCTCAAACGAGACGTGTTAGATGTAGTGCAAATTCATAATGCGACAGTGGAAATATTGAATGACGGAGGACTGCTACAGGCCTTGGTGAAGGCCAAAGAAAAAGGGTTGCTTCGTTTCATTGGATGTTCAGTCTATCAAGTGAATGAAGCGTTGGCTGGAATTCATACCGGTGTCCTCGATGTGCTTCAGGTGGCCTATAACATCTTGGATCAGCGAATGGCCGAGAGGGTGTTCCCATTGGCTCAAGACGCTGGGGTAGGGATTATGGTTCGTTCGGTATTGTTAAAAGGGGTGTTGACGGAAAAAGCCAAGTGGCTACCTTCTTCTTTATCGTCTTTACGGCAAGCTGTTGATTCCATCAAGACACAGCTCAATCTCTCATGGGATTCTCTTCCTCAAACTGCTCTTCGATTTTGTCTGTCACATCCTCAAGTCGCCACGGTGTTGATTGGAATCCAGACCCAAGAGGAACTACAGGCTGCTTTGCAGGCAGTAGACCTTGGGGGACTCGACCCTGAGGAATTAGAGCAGGCCCAAGCCTTAGGTTTGACCGATCAAGATTTGTTGAATCCCAGTACGTGGGCCTTACCGTGAAAGACTTACCAACCATTTTGTTTCGATGTGACGCCTCCTCCCAAATTGGTTTTGGACATGTCGTGCGATGTATCGCTCTGGGGGAAGAGTTTCATCGACAGGGTTGTCACGTCTCTTTTGCCATGAAAGAAGGGCCGACTGGAATGGAAATGGTCAAATCCCATGGATTTCCGGTTTATAATTCTCCTTTGATTGGGAGTTCGGATGAGTATCGGGAATGGATGTGTGAAATTTATGATGCGTTGAAGCCCGATTCCTTGATTCTCGATGTTCGAGATGATCTACCTAGATCAATTCTAAAATCATTCAAAAACAAGGGTATGCTCGTGGTGACGATCGATGATCCAAGCGATCGTCGATTAGACGCCGATTTGGCATTTTATCCTCCGGTTCCCCAAGTACATAAAGCCGATTGGGAAGAATTTTCTGGAGAGCTCTATTCGGGATGGGAATGGATTATTCTTCGTCCCGAGTTTTCCTTACCTGATTCCATACCATCTCACAGTCCTCCCGTGGTGTTGGTGACCATGGGGGGGAGTGATCCTGCTGGGTTTACCCTTAAATCTGTCGCGGCTCTTGACGCTCTTGATGAAGAGTTTGACACAATTATTGTGTTAGGTCCTGGGTTTGTACACGGAAAAGCCCTTCAAAAGATTCTAAAAGGCGCCCGTCGACGTTATGAAATTCGAAAATCGGTTGTTGATATGCCTGCTCTTCTTGCTCAGGTTGATGTGGCCGTTGTGGCTTTTGGAATGACGGCCTATGAGGTAGCCGCCATGGGGATTTATGCCATGTATCTGTGTCTCACGGAGGACCATGTTGAGTCAGCCTCGACCCTAGAGGCTGCAGGCTTCGGGACAAACCTTGGTCTCGGTCATGCAGTGAAAGAATGGGTCATTGGTCAGAGGGTGGCATGTTTATTGCTCGATCAAACCATGCGGAGCTCTGTGTTTGACAAAGCAAGAGAGGTGTTTCGATCCAAGGGAATCAACAATATTGTCCAAACGGTCATTGAAAGACATCGGGTTATTGATGAACAACACCATCGAATGGCAAACGCATAAAGGAGTCCTATTGGACTCTCATAACGGGTTTGATGTGATTGAATGCGAAGCGTGCGCCTTCAAGCATGTTGTGCCTATTCCGACTACCGAAGAGTTGGATGAATATTATGAGAAAAAGTTCTATTCCCAAAAGAGCGATTATTTTGAACGTCACAGAGAAGAACAAGAATGGTGGAGGATGGTCAATGCGGATCGCTATCACCGTTTTGAGGAATGTTTAGGTAAGGCGGGACGAATTTTAGATGTCGGATCCGGACCTGGATTTTTTATGCAACTGGGACAAGAGCGAGGGTGGGATGTCCTAGGCGTAGATCCTGGCACGCAGGCTGTGGCCCATGCCAGAGAGTTAGGGGTGGCCGTCATTCAGGGATCTTTTGAACAGGTGTTTTCTCAGGATCTCGGTACCTTTGATGTGGTCCATGTTGGCTGGGCTATGGAGCATCTTCCTGATCCAAAGAGTTTTGTCCAATCGTGTGTTGAAAGGGTGAAGCCTGGAGGTTTGTTTTGTACGGTGGTTGCCAATGATTATAACCCCCTTCAAGAAATACTTCGTGACCATATGGGTTATGAACCCTGGTGGGTCGTGCCGCCGGAACATATTAACTACTTTGGTATTCCATCACTCAAGAAGCTGTTGAACTCATGTGGCCTAGAATGTGTGAATGTGACCACCAGCTTTCCGCTGGAGTTCTTTTTGCTGATGGGGGAAAACTATGTGGGGCATGATGTGGTTGGCCGTCAATGTCATGATCGGAGAAAGTCATTAGAGTTTGCCTTGGCAAAGAGTCGTAATCCACAGCTGAAAACTGAGATTTATTCGGCGCTGAGTGAATGCAACATCGGAAGAGATATTGAAATCATCATGAAGCGACCAGGTGTTCGCGATGGGTTGTCTCACGGAGGAGTTTGACAGTGAAGAAAATTGTCGTGGCGGGGGCGAGTACCTATGGCGTGAAGAATCTTGGCGATGATGCCATGTTTTGCAATCTCGTAGAAGGATTGCGCCGCAATCTTCAGGATTGCGAGATTACTTTTTTGGCTCGCCATCCGGATCCTCAATTTGATGAAGCGTTTGGCGTGCGATCCATAAAAAATTTTGAACACGACAGCAAAGCGCAAAGTATTGGGCGATGGTTTCATGGATTCAATCCTGGGGATTCCGGAGACCATTTTCTTCCTATCCGGCATGCCATTGAATCCTGTGATTTACTTGTGATTGGGGGGAATTCTTTCATGGAAGTGTCCGAAAGTGATTTCCTTCGAGGGGTCGTGTCCTATTCAGCCTTGCTGGCGACCTGGGCCCAGCTCTTTCAAAAGCCCTATGTTCTGTACGGTGTAGCAGCCCATCCGTTGGAAGGAAACTTGACGAAACAATTGGCACGGTTTCTGTGTGGAAATGCGGAAATTGTCACAGTTCGTGAAGAATATACCAAAGAACAATTGGTCAAAGCTGGGGTAGAGGGAGTCAATATTTGTGTCTTGGCTGATCCAGCCTTTGGCCTAGACCCGAACTGGGATCAAGAACAGGCTATGGCTATTTTATGCCAAGAAAAAATCACACTCAGTGGAAAGCCTCTCATAGGAATTGGGTTCCGGCATATGTATTGGAAATGGTCTGATGTCGAAGCGAACAACTATGCGGCGAAAATGGGCAAGCTCAGCGATTTTATGATTAAGGAGTTTGATGCCGAACTGCTGTTCATTCCCAATTGCACCTACCAAGTCGATACGCCTAATGAAGATGATCGAGTCATTGCAGAAGCCGTCAGAGGACATATGGAGGAACCTCATAAAGCCCATTTTATTAGGGGAGAGTACCAACTGAAACACATTCTTTCGCTTTTTCCCTTATTGAGTCTCCATGTGTCGAATCGGCGACATTCCTGTATTTTTGCTGCGCTACACCGGGTACCGATTGTGTCGATGGGGGCTGGCAATCTTTGGCATTTCAACCCCTTTTTGGAAGTGCTGGGAGTACCTGAGCAGGTGATGAATTTTACGGAGGGAGGTCTCGAAGATCTCAAAGAAACGTTGGCGGTTTCATGGAAAAATAGAGACAACATTTCAGGAAAGATGGCTGAGAAACTCCTATCTCTCAGACACTATGCCCATCAACATACTGAGCTGTTGGCCAAATTGATTGGGGATCCTCAGCTTTCCTCAGCCGGTGCTTCAATTGGGATATAGAAAATAATGTCTAGAAACATTCAGACGGGTCTTTGCCGAATTGGCGCGATCATTCAGTGTACGGCGTCCGATCTCTACCACTCGACTGATCCCAATGATTACTGTATTGGCATCGCGCAACGTTCGGGCCTATTTGATGCCATTGTATTGGCTGTTCCTGATACACCAGAGACCCAGGTATTTGACCAATTGGCTAACGAGTGGGGCGTGAAATTAATGAAAGGCTCAGTATTCAATGTAGGCCAACGTTTATTAGGGGCTGCAGAACAATATCAGATCGATGTGGTCATTCGACTGTTGTTGCGTCGTTTTTATTTAGATACACCATTAGTAGAAGAAATGATTCACATGTTGTTATCTCGCAGCGCGGATTGTATTCGATTGCCTCGAGACTTTAATTATGAACTTGGGGCAGATGTGTTTACGACAGAAGCGTTGAGGAAAGTAGTCAACATGTCTAAGGGGGAGGGTCATGAAGTTGCAGCCCGTCAGTTTGGACCATGGCGGGTGATGGACGAAAATCCCAAAGATTTTGTTACGTTAGAGCATCCAGGCTCAGCCAATTACTGCGTGGAAAAGGTTAGTGGAATCAAGGAGAAGTTGGGTCGATTGCTTCAAGAAAACCAAGTTCATTATGGTTGGCAATTTCCCGCATCCTCGTATGCGTTTATCGGTCCATTATTACCCCCTGACGGAATGGTATTGGATATTGCATGTGGACAGGGAAGTGGGAGTCGACAACTCATGCAATACCACCAGCAGGTCGTGGGAGTAGATTTGGATCAGGCCTATATCAACCAGGCGACTCAACAGTTTTCAGATGTCGAGGGTTTATCCTATATCTGTGCCGATGCATGTAGTTTTTCTGAACCCAACACCTACGACACAATTGTTTCCATGCACACGCTGGAGCATCTTTCGAATGATAAACAGTTTTTAACGATGTGCCATCAAAACTTGAAAAGATCAGGAAAGCTTTTTTTGGAGGTCCCTTTACTCCTTCCTCGTCCATTAGGGGAGCCCCTCTATCCCTTTCATAGTAAAGAATACCTCAAGCATGAACTTGAAGAATTGTGTACAGAGGCTGGGTTTGTGATTGAAAAAAAAGTGGGGAGAGATCGAGGAGTCTATACGTCAATAGATTTAGCACGGGAAGCTGTGCAGTACCATTGTTCCGTGGCGTGAAAAATCGAGGCCAAGGCTGAATGAGCCACTGTAAGGGAGGCGGAATCTAATGTGCGGGATTTTTGGTTTTTCTTCATCTGATACACGAAAAGTGCAGTCCGTTTTTTCCAAAAAAATGGAAATTGTTGAGACTATTCGTTTAAGAGGTCCGGATAGGGTTTCATATATTCAAGACTCCAACTTCGTGGCTATTCATACTTTATTAAGCATGACAGGGGAATTTCGGGATCAACCGATTACGACAGATGAATTTGTCCTAATGTATAACGGTGAAATTTATAATGATTATGAGCGGTATCGTCCTGATTATGGGGATGCTGATTATTTAGTGAATCAAATTCAAGAACATGGAATTGAGGAATTGAATCATCTTGATGGAGAATTTTCCATCTGTCTGAAAAGTTTTACGTCCAATTCCTTTTACCTCATGACGGATCCTTTTGGTACCAAACCCATATATTATCAGGTAGGGGAGGATTTCTGTTTGGTTGGGACCTATGAAAGTACGATTCGTGCTTCGGGGTTGTCTGGAACGATTCATCAAGTGCCACCAAATTCTTTGGTGACCATTGCCTTGGACGACTTTTCCATAAGGGTCAAGTCGCCAATGAGAGCTTTTGATTTTACGCATGCCAACATCGATACATTCGAAACTTGGAACCATGCCTTTGCGGAAGCCATCAGAAAACGTACGACGAATTCTAACCACCAATGCTATGTCTGTTTTAGTTCGGGTCACGACTCTGGTGTAATTGCTGCTGAACTCCTTGCGCAACACATTCCTTTTGGGACGTACACGATTCCTTTTAAAGAAGATCTCATTGTGTTGGAGGCACGGTTGGATTTGCTGAAAAATCGAGGTATTCCCATGGAGGTTCTGACCCCCTCCGAGGAAGAATTGTTAGACATGAAAGAATTCGTGTTGAAACATTGCGATCCATTTCTTCTTCTTAATACCGACAGTGGGTTTCAAAACTTTCCTGATCCTGATATGCGCAAAATTTCGGGCTGTATTGGCGCCAGCATCCTTTTTCAACGAGCGAAACAGCAGGGGCGTCTTATTAGTTTGTCTGGCCAGGGGGGAGATGAAATATTTTCTGACTATTACAATAAGCATTCCAATCCTGCCATGTCTGAAATCCGAGGACAGTGGCACAAGGTTCATGGTCCCTGGCAAAACTTTTATGGTGGATGGAATCGAGTATTTTTAGGAGCTGGTGAGCGTATTGCGGGAATGTTTGGGATCGAAACACGCTACCCCTTGTTAGATTTCCAGGTTGTGCAAGAATTTTTAAATTTGTCACCGCATCTGAAATCTAGTCTGTATAAAGCTCCTATCACCAATAGGTTGCAGGACCTTCAATTTCCTTACCACGAAAGAAAAATGGGGTTTGCGGCCTATGATGATTCCCAATTGCGTCAGGTTCATAGCGAACCGCAATTAGTAGGAAAAGAAGGCTAACTGTGGTGTCTTCATCTCTGAAAAGGAAATGTTGTGGAAGAATGTCTAGATAGTGTTTCTCTTGGTCTGTCGACGTTCACGGAAACGAGGCACAATAGGCTGTGCCCTATTTGCTCAGGGGAAAAGTTTGTCAAAATCAGTGAAGTGACAACTTCCGTGTGGAATCGGGAAATGGGGGGTGAACTTTCTCGACAATGGATTGGAATTCCCCTAGGCCAATGTCAGGGGTGTGGTCATCAGATGTTGTTGGATGAGTATGGACCGGACTTAATTCAGGCCCTCTATGTTCCAACGTTTTCCGGATTTACTCCCAACGCCTTTGAGAATCACCCGGAAGTGCATGAGAATGTGCTGACCTATATGAACCCGTTTCTTACGATATCCCAGCCGACTGTCGTGGATTTTGGTTGTGGGGATTTCACACTCTTAAAACGTATTAGTCATGGCATTGAAAGGCTTCATCCTCAATTGATCGGGATCGATTTTGCGACTGCCCGAATAGACCAGTCTCAATTAGCCACCAATATGGAATGGATTTGTGCCGACTTAGCCAATTTAGAAAACAGCCAAAATGTCAAAGAGTTAAAATTTGATTATGGCTTCATGACCCACGTATTAGAGCATATCCCCGATCCCAGAAAATTCTTGCGAATGATTCGAACGATGATGAAGTCCACCTCGTTTCTTTACGTAGAAGTTCCGGCTAATGAGCTTTTAGGTGAGGGAGATTTAGAGGTGATGGAGCTGATCATCCCTCAACATGTGCATTATTTTACCCTGAACCATCTGGCTATGCTGTTTCAAACCTGCGGATTTTCAATCCTCCAACAGGGCTCCTGTGTGACCAATGGTATTCCTCGAGCACAAATGGTCGTGAGCAAAAATGGATTTGAGGATGAAGTGTCCTCGGTTGTATTGGGACAACAAAAAATTCAACAAACACTTCAGGCGGTAGGCAATCGGATTATACAACACATTGAACAAGGCTCACAGGTTGCCCTTTGGGGGGTGGGGGCCGATCTCGAAACGGTGTGTGCGTTCTGTCCTGCATTGAGGGAAAAAATCAGGGCCAATCACGTTCTGTTGTTGGATTCCTTTTTACATGGGAAACGATGGGAACAATGTGTGATTCACCATCCAAGTATTTTGGATTCCCAACCTGAACGTCGTGTGGTTATTACTCCTCGTCCTGTTCATCTGCGAAGGGAAATACGTGAATTGGCTATAGCACGAGGTATTGACCCAATGCGAATTATTGATCCATACCAAAAATGATTGTGGGAACAAGTGAAGAGATCGACGAAACCCATATTCTTGAATGGCTGGAATGTTCCGGTTGGGTCCAATGGGAAAGTCCTTTATGGATTTCTTGGATCAGAGGGGTTTTGAACAGACACCAATGCTGACACAAATTGCATACTCAAGGATCAGGGAGCCACAGGAAGTTTTGGCATTTGCTACCGAGATTCGTCGTCTGGCTCTTTCCATGATCTACCATGCTGGGTCTGGACATCCCGGAGGCTGTTTATCGTCTGCCGAACTCATGGCCTATCTCTGGGGGATTGAGCTGCAAGAAGGAAATTGGAAGATCGATGATCCTTACGATGAGGATCGACATCGATTTATATTGTCAAAGGGGCATTCTTGTCCGGCTTTGTATGCCGCGGCAGCCATCGTGGGTCTGTTGCCCCATTCGGCATTACCGGGATTTCGAAAAATGGGATCGGTGTTGCAAGGGCACCCTGATGTGTTGAGTACACCATGGGTTCACGCGAGCACAGGATCCTTGGGACAAGGGTTTTCTGCGGCCATAGGAATGGCTCTGGGGTTGAAATATAAAAAAGGGTCGGCTCGAATTTATGTCATGTTGGGTGATGGAGAACTTCAGGAAGGGATGGTGTGGGAAGGCGCCATGTCCGCCGGGCATTATCATTTGGATAATCTATGTGCGATCGTGGATTACAACAAAATGCAAAGTGATGACCTGAATCGTCATATTATGGGGCTTGAACCTCTTCGGGATAAATGGTCGGCTTTTCATTGGCATGTCAAAGAGATTGATGGGCATGATCCTGTGGCGATTGGGGAGGCTTTTCAGTGGGCGAAACATCTTCATGGAAAACCTTCGGTCATTATTGCGCATACGATCAAAGGGAAAGGTGTGTCCTTTATGGAAGGCATTCCTGCCTGGCATGGAAGCGTGAAAATACAAGAGGAAGAAATGATGCAGGCTCTCGGAGATCTTGAAACTCCGGTCGAAGACATCTCCAGGTATATTGAAGGACAGGTACATGGGTAAACAGCAAAGCCCGTCATTAATTGGGACAAGTGGAGATTCCCTTCGGGAGGCTTTTGGGAAGTCGTTGGCACGTTTAGGTGATCAACGAGAAAATATTATCGTGTTAGATGCGGATATTGCTGGAGGAACAGGGGCCCATCATTTTCGTAAAAAATTTCCAGAACGTTTTTTCCAATTTGGTATTGCTGAACAGAATATGATGGCGGTGGCAGGAGGGTTGGCGAGTGTGGGACTAGTCCCTTGTGTCACCACATTCGCGGTCTTCTGTTTACGAGCCTTTGAACAAGCTCGTTTGTCAATTGGTTATACGAAGCGAAATGTCAAGATTGTGGCGAGCCACCCTGGACTTGATGTAGGTCCTGATGGCGCTTCTGCGCAATGCTTGGAAGATTTGGCTGCATTCCGAGCCATTCCTGGAATGGTCGTGATTTCTCCATCAGATCCGTTAGAAATGGATCAAGCCACTGAAGCCATTTTCAATTACACGGGACCAGTGTACATGCGCACAGGGCGAAGTCCGTCTCAACGAATACTTCCAGTGGACTACCAGTTTGAAATAGGAAAGGGACAAATCCTTCAAGATGGAACGGATGTGACGATTGTCGCCTGTGGGGTGGAAGTCGCACGCGCCTTGGATGCAAGGGATCTTTTATCTCAAGAAGGTATCTCAGCTCGTGTGGTGAACATGTCCACACTGAAGCCCATAGATACTCCATTGTTGGTTCAATGTGCGGAGGAAACGGGATGTATGGTGACGGCTGAAGATCACAATGTCTTGGGTGGATTAGGTAGCGCTGTTGCAGAATCGTTGAGTGCCACTTTCCCTTGCCCCATTGAATTTGTTGGAGTCCAAGATACCTTCGGCGAATCGGGCGAACCTCAGGAGTTGGCTGAACGGTATCGATTAACGGGTGTCTTTATTGCGGATGCTTGTCGAAAGGCGATGCAACGAAAAGGGAAAGTTGGCCATGCCCTTATCGGGTAAGGTGGCGCTCGTCACGGGTGGAAGTCGTGGAATTGGCAAAGCCATTGCATTGGAATTAGCACAAGCTGGGGCATCCGTGGTGGTCACATTCCTGGAAGGAAAGCCCTGTGCTGATGAAGTGGTTCACAGCATCCAACAGCAACAAGGACAAGCGGCCGCGGTCCAAATGGACGTTCGGCAGCGTGAGATGGTTCGAAAGGCCTTCCAATTCGCGGAGGATCAGTTTCAAGGAATTGATGTGCTGGTCAACAATGCTGGAATCAATAAGCCTACAGATTTTGATGAGGTGACAGATGAGAATTGGGACGAGATTCTGGCTGTCAATTTAAAAGGCCCTTTCCTGTGTTCACAGGAAGTGTTGCCCTTTTTTCGGCGGCGTGGGGGAGGGTCCATTATCAACATAGGTTCGGTGAGCGGACAATATGGTGGGCCTCGAACGCCACATTATGCTGCCAGTAAAGCTGGATTGATTTCCTTAGGACAAGTGATAGCTCGATTTGGGGCAAAAGATACGATTCGATGTAACACCGTTGCGGCTGGACTCATTTCCTCGGAGATGGCTTCTGTGGGAATGCATGCACCTGCTGTGAAGAAAGCGGCCGAAGGTATTCTGTTGGGTCGCCTGGGTCAGGCCCGAGAAGTGGCCCAAGCGGTGGTGTTTCTCGCATCGGATGCATCGAGCTACATTACTGGCCAAACGATCAATGTCAATGGAGGCCTGTATTTTTAGGAATGGCAGGAACGGCCATGGTGTTCAAGCTTACGTTACATCATAAGACGAAGAAGGAGTAAACATGATACCAGGCAAGATGTTTGAGGTCATGCAACCTGTCCGTGTGATGTTTGGTCAAGGACAGATTACCAAATTAGGGGAAGTGGCGAAGACTTTTGGAAACCGAATCTGCCTTATTACCATGAAAGAATTGGTCGATTTAGGGTTAATCGAGCATGCCATCGCACCACTCAAGAAACAGGGGTTGGAGGTATTGATCATTGATCAGGCCAAACCTGAACCCACGTGCTCAGATATTGATGAGTTAGTGACTCAGGTTCGTGCCGCCAATCCCAATGTGCTGGTTGCCTTTGGTGGAGGTAGTGTCATGGATGTGGCCAAAGCCGTGGCGATTGGTGTGACACATCCCGAACCTATTTGGATGTATGTGAATCTCTCCAATCGTCCTCCTTTACCTATAGGGCCGAACGTTCTTCCAGTCATTGCGATTCCCACTACGTCCGGTACCGGGGCGGAGGTGACTCCGTATGCGGTCTTGTCGAATGAAGACAGTATTCAAAAGGGAACAATCAAGAGTCCTTTGATTTTTCCAAAAATAGCCATTATTGATCCCGAAATCACATTGAGTCTCCCCCGGCACATGACTCTACTGACGGGGATCGATGCCTTTGCCCATGCCACAGAATCATATGTGAATCAGGTGAATCGCACTCCATTCTCTGACCTTGTGGCATCAGAAGCCATCAATGTTATTTATCGTGGGCTTCCACCATTAATCGGAAAGCTTGATAGTGTCGATCTTCGGACTCAATTAGCCTGGGGCAGTATGTTAGCGGGAGTGGCTATTGCCAATGCAGGAACAACGGTGGCTCATGCCTTGGCTCAGCCGTTGGGCGCACATACTCATCTTCCCCATAGCCTCACCGTAGCGATCTTTACTCTTCCGGTGTTGCGTCATACCTGGTCAGCAGATATCGAACGATTCGCCGGTTTAAAACGATGTCTTCATGGTGAATCAATGAATGCCGGTTCTGTACACACTCAGGCTCAGGAAGCCGTAGAAATGATTGATAGTTGGATGGAGGGTCTAGAGTTGGTGAAATCCTTCCCGGCAATCGAAAAGTCAGATGATCTTGAGGAACGACTTCTTGGGGATGTGTTGGGGTATATGTCTCGTCCACTTGCCCAACATCCCAAAAAGTTTTCTGAACAAGAGTTACAAGAGATTATTCAAGAGGCTTTAGGTCCCCTTACTTCCCAAGAAGGGGAGAGGAAATTCCAAATTGAATCAAAGCCTAATGCGCTAGAAGCCTATGTATAATGAGGGCAAGGTTTCTCTCCGTATGAGAATGGTTTTCCTGTTGTGAATAGGAAAATCTTTTGCCAATTCAGGGAAAGAACAATGTGTGGGTTCACCGACAGAAAGGAATAGGAAACACGACTATGCCATCTTCCATCACGATTCCCCCAAAGTGCCAAGATACGGCCATGCTTCAGTCCGAAGATCTTTCTGTGGAAGAACGAATTCGCCATCTCAAACGTATCGCCACGAATGTACGAAAACAGTTATTACAACTTATTTGTGACGGAGGGTCTGGTCATCCCGGGGGATCTCTCTCGGCGACGGATATTCTCACCACCTTGTATTTTTCCGTCATGACCCAAAAACCCCACGATCCTCATTGGTCGGGAAGAGACCGTTTTGTGTTATCGAAAGGACATGCGTGTCCGGCCTTGTATGTGATCCTTGCTGAGTTGGGGTATTACTCCAAAAATGAGTTGGGGGGGTTCCGGAAAATTGGAAGAATGTTACAGGGACATCCCGAATATGGCACTCCCGGGATCGAAGTCCCCACGGGCTCCTTAGGGCAGGGGTTCTCTTCTGCCGTTGGGATTGCCCTCGGGCTGAAATGGCAACAACAGGCTCCACGGGTGTATGTGTTAATTGGTGATGGGGAAAGCCAGGAAGGACAAGTCTGGGAGGCCGTCATGGCAGGGAGCCATCATCAGCTCGATAATCTCACGGTCATTGTTGATTACAATAAAATTCAACAGGATGGATTCCTGAAACATACCCGGACGCTTGAACCGTTGGCAGATAAGTGGAGGGCATTTAATTGGGCGGTTCGGGAAATTGATGGCCATAATATTGGGGAAATTCTCCAAGCGATGGAGTGGGCCCAGGGGATATCACATCAGCCACAAGTGATTATCGCTCACACGGTGAAGGGTAAGGGGGTGTCCTATATGGAGAATATTCCCAAATGGCATGGAACGAAACCTCCATCAGCCGAGGAAATGGCTGTGGCTTTCGACGAATTGAATCAGGAGGAGGCGAGATTAAATTTATGAACGCAGAAGCTGTATCACTTCGACAATCCTATGTGGACTCTCTGATTGATGTAGGCCGCGAGCGTGAAGATTTTGTCGTGTTAGAGGCTGATGCCGGAGGGGCAACATTTATTAACCAATTCATCGAGCGGTATCCGAACCGTCATATTCCCTGTGGTGTTGCTGAGCAAAATATGATTGGAATGGCTGCGGGTTTTTCAACAACGGGAATGATTCCTGTGGCCAATACCATGGCGGTATTTGTGAGTTTGCGTGCTCTGGAACAGTTTCGCACATCCGTGGCGTATCCAAAGTTTAATGTCAAATTGGCTGTGAGTCATGTGGGTATCGATGTAGGGGAAGATGGTCCAACTCAAGCAGCTATTGAAGATCTTGGAGTGATGGGGAGCATTCCCAATCTTGTCATTCTGTCTCCCGCCGATTCTGTGGAGATGCGTCAATGTGTTCGCTTTATGTTGGACTATCAGGGACCCGTGTATCTTCGGACCGGAAGAAGTCCTGTGCCACAAGTTCTACCTGAAACCTATCAGTTTAAACTTGGAGTATGGCCGATCATTCGTGAGGGAAGTGATGTCACCATTGTGGCGGTGGGCATCATGGTCAACATCGGTTTGGAAGCATGTCAGATCCTAGAACAGGAAGGCATTTCGGCCAAATTGATTAATGCATCAACACTGAAGCCTGTTGATGAACAAAGTTTTATTTCTCAAGTACAGCCCACGGGGGCTGTGGTGACTGCCGAAGATCATAATGTGCGAGGAGGGCTTGGATCACTCGTCTCGTCCATCCTTTGCCGACATTATCCCTTGCCAGTCGAGCAAATTGGACTCCAAGATCGGTTTGCTGAAAGTGGGAATGCGAAGGCCTTATTTGAGAAATTTGGCCTCACCTCACAAAAAATAGTTGAAGCAGCGAAACGAGTTGTTGATCGAAAGAAATTGTGAGCACGCCCAAAAAATCTAGATTCTAATGGAGAGAAAAAAATGAAACGTGTTGCGGCCAAGGTAGTGGCTCCCAGGCAGGTTGCCTTATTAGAGGAAGAAATCCCCGTTCTTGCACCAGACGATGTGCTTATTCAAGTCTCCGCATGTGGGGTGTGTATTACCGAATTGGATGTATTTGAGGGGAAGGTACAGGGCACTCCAGGGGTATCGTTTCGGTATAAAGACTTTCCCTCAGATTTAGGTCATGAAGTGGTGGGGGTTGCGGCAGATGTTGGTAAGAATGTCGAACATATTAAGGTTGGACAAGAGATCACGGGAATTGTGTATAGCGGATGTGGATTTGCCACCCACATCATTGAAAAGGCCGATAAATTAGTGCCGGCTCCCTCTTCGGTTCCCTTAAACCATGCGTTAGGTGAACCCATCATGGCTATTATGAATATAGTCCGCTTGGGGCAACCTGACTATGGAGATTCTATTGTCGTGATAGGGACCGGATTCATGGGTTTACTCACAGTAGCGGCACTTTCCCAATATCCCACTAAAGATGTGATTGTTGTGGGACACCACCAAGAACGATTAGATATGGCCAAACAATACGGGGCCACCATGACGATTGATGGGAGCAAGCACGATCCTTGGAAAATGATCATGGATCAGACCAATGGAAAGGGGGCTGATCTGGTATTTGAAATAAGTGGAAAGATGGCTGGCCTTCGATTGGGAGCAAGCGTGTGTAAGTCCAAACAACGGGCCAAACTGGTCATGGCTGGAGTGTATGAGCAGGAGCCATTTAATCTTGGAAGTTATTTGCAAAATCGTGCCCCGGTGCTCATTCCTGCTTATCCGAATCAATCACCCAATATGATGGATGATCTTCAACGCGGAATGTGGGCCTTGGAAAAGGGATTGCTCCCTATTTCTGAACTGGTCACGCATCAATTTAGCCTAGAGCAGGTGGAAAAAGCATTGGAGTTAGCGAATACAAAACAAGAGGGATATATCAAAGGAATTATTATCCCCTAGAGTAAGGGTGATCCAACTGCCGTTTCTCGGTTGAATTCATTTGCTAGAGGTGCATGCTACCGAATATGCCCAAAGAGAAATCATTACTGATCATTGGAGGTGGTGTCGAAGCCTTATGTGGCGTGGATGTCGCTCGAGAAATGGGATTGCGAGTCGTGGTTCTTGATGGTAATCCTGAGGCTCCAGCAAAATCTCCAGCTGATGATTTTATCTTAGCGAGTGTGTATGACCCAGAAGAGGCACTCACGCAGACGTTGGTGTATACACAACACCACTCCCTTCATGGGGTGATTGCGCTGGCCTGTGACGCGACGTTGACTGTCTCCCGAATTGCCGGAGCATTGGGGTTATCCGGTCCATCCCTTGAGACAGCGACCCTTGCTACGCAAAAACACCTGATGAAAGAAAGATTCCAGGCGTGTGGAGTCCCAACTCCTTGGTTTGCGGAAATTCACACCATTGAACAATTACGAGAGATTGTGGAGTCTTCGAACACACCATTGGTCTTAAAACCAGTCGATAGCCGTGGGGCCCGCGGTGTGGTTCGGATTTCCGAAGGAATCGATTTGGCATGGGCCCTTCAATATTCTCAAAGTTATTCTACTTGCCAAAAGGTTCTCCTAGAAGAATGGTTAGAGGGACCTCAAGTCAGTACGGAATCATTGATGTGGCAAGGACGATCGTATTTATGTGGTGCTGGAGATCGAAATTATTCGCTGCTTCCTAAAACGTTTCCCTTTGTGATTGAAGATGGAGGAGAGTCACCCAGTCAATTTTCACCTGAGCGAGATACAGAATTTAATGCCATCATGCAACAGGCTGCTGATGCCATTGGATTGCAAAACGGAACGATTAAAGGAGATTTGGTCATCACGACGGAAGGCATCAAATTGATTGAGGTGGCTGTTCGGTTAAGTGGTGGGTATTATTGTACACATACGATTCCTCTGGTGTATGGAACGAATCTCCTGAAGCTGGCCATTCAAGTCGCCCTTTCTGAAGAACCGGATGTCCATTCAATTTCCTTGCATGCCAATCAATATCAAAGTAATCGATTTTTGTTCCTTGAGGAAGGCGTGGTCCAGGCTATCCATCATGCAGATGAAGTATCCCAATATCCCTGGGTGAAGGTTTTGGAAGTCTATGTTCAAAAGGGAGAAAGGATTTCAACCATTAGTGACCATACCAAACGGGCAGGGACGGTTCTTACGGTTGGAGACACTCGAGATGCTGCTCAAAGTCGTGCCGAACAGGCCATTCAAGAAATTTTAGTTGAGGTGACCACTTCCTAATGAACACCCTCACTCAGGAAGCCAGGCTCATCGGGGCTGTCCGAACGAACATCCGTCCTGTGACGTATGATGATGTCGTGGAGCGTTATGAACGGGCTTGGTAGTCACCACGACTCTCGAAGTGAGCCTTCCCTGCTTCTTCCTGAATCCTCCTCTGTTCCCCTGTCCCTGTATACCGTGTTTCATCTGAACTTGGCATATTCTTCCATTGAAGAGGACCAAAGGCTCTCTGTTATCCAGCGGTGTTATTGGCCCCTCTTACAGATTGCGAAACACACGAAGATTCCCATTGGCATAGAAATGTCTGGCTATACCTTGGAAGTGATGGCCGCCCTTGATCCCACGTGGATCAAGGAGTTTCGGGAATTACTTGAGAGTGGGATTTGCGAAATCGTGGGAAGTGGGTATGCGCAAATTATTGGTCCCCTCGTTCCAGCGGCAGTCAATGAGGCGAACCTTCGAATTGGGCATGAAGTCTATCAACAGATGCTTGGGACGAGCCCTTCCATTGCTCTGGTCAATGAACAAGCCTATTCTGCGGGAATGATTCAGCATTATCAGCACGCTCAGTATCAAGCTCTGGTGATGGAGTGGGATAATCCGGCTCGTCATCATCCCGAATGGAACAGAGAATGGCGATACTATCCTCAATATGCCCGTGGACAACATGGTGAAGTCATTCCGGTAATTTGGAATAAATCCATTGCCTTTCAAAAGTTTCAACGGTATGCCCACGGGGAATTGACGCTTGAGGAGTATCTGGAATATTTACAGAGGCATGTGGCGTCTTCTGCCCGTGCATTTCCATTATACGGAAACGATATTGAGGTCTTTGACTTTCGTCCCTGTCGATATGAGACAGAGGCCTCGCTGCATCATGAAGGGGAATGGAGAAGGATTGAAACCTTATTGGAAAATTTACATGCCGACGCGCGGTTTCAATTTGTATTACCCTCGCAAGTCCTAGGTCTCCTTGACCTGCCTCAAGCAGGGCATCAGTTGCAATTAGAATCATCGGCCGAACCCATACCCGTCAAAAAACAAGGGAAATATAATGTCACTCGATGGGCGGTGACGGGTCGGGATGATTCGGGGATTAACGCGTCCTGTTGGCAATGTTTTACCGTGCTGCAAGAAAGAGGAATTACCGCGACCGAAAAGTGGAAAGAATTATGTTATCTCTGGAGCAGTGATTTTCGAACGCACATTACGGAGAAACGATGGAGACAATATAAAAAACGGCTTGAAACGTTTCGGTCTCATTTGTCTGTTCCAGATCGTTCGCCGAGATCGTTCGCTATTGGAAGCGTGATTGCCTTGGGCTCGTATCGTCGTGATATGTCAGGATGTCGAATTGAATCCTGTGGACATTATCTTGTGGTAGAAACGGATTCCCATCTCCTGCGCCTGAACTGTCGTCGCGGATTGGCCATTGATGCCCTATGGTTTAAACACGTGTCGGAATACCCACTCATTCGGACATTGCCGCATGGGTATTACGATGATATTGCCATGGGCGCTGATTATTACTCGGGACATTTAGTATTGGAGGCACCGGGGAGGCCTAAAATCACGGATCTGACTGTGGTGGAACCCGAGATGTGGGAATTGGAAGATGGGAAGGGTATCTGTGTGCAAGCCAAAATTCCTAGCCCCTGTGGGCCGATTCACAAAGCCATTATCATTGGTACAGATGGGGAGATAGGACTTGAATATACATTAGAATGGCATGATATACCATCCGGGGCATTGCGTCTTGGGCATATCACGTTAAATCCAGAGGCCTTTGATCAAGAAGCGTTATGGGTCAGAACCCATAACGGAGGATATCAAGAGGAAACGTTTTCCCTGTGTGGTCAATCCTTGGACTATGGTCGGTCTGTGTCGTTCTTGGTGTCCTCTGCTGGAGCCTTAGCCATGACGGAAGGGGCTTTGGCCTTTGGAGATAATCTGTCAGCCGTCTCCATTCATTCGGATCAGGGCAGTGGATACAAAGTTGGATTGGTCACCATGTTTCCGGTGGGACATTCGTATTTTTCACGGATGAGTTTTTCTACTGGAGAGTTTGATGATACGACAAGGGAAGGCATCACACATTCCCTTCCTTTGCGTTACAATTTTTCACTCAGAGCCCACCGAGTTGATCAAACCGTGTCTTGTGTGGATTCTCAACAATCCACTCTGCCTGCCGAAAAAAAATCCTTAGTGACCCATTAGCCGTAGTTGCCAAAAATAAGAGCACGACCATGTGGAGAAAAGGTTAGGCAATCTTGTCCTTTTGAGGGCAAAAGTTGCCTAGGAAACCGTCTGAATTGGCGCTACGGGACTGACGTTGAAGCAAAGCAGTGTAGAAGTGAGGGAAGCCGTCAACATGAGATGGTTCCCTAACCTGAATGGACCAGGATCTCAGGGAGAATTGATGGAAGAGGATTGCCGTCGTGGGCCTGCGAAATCATTCGTTTTTATTGATAAGAACCTGACGAAATTTTAAACCAAATACTTCCTAATGGCATAGGAATTGAAGAATACAGAGTGAGGAACAATATCCTATGAATGTGTCGTGTTCATCCCTACCTGAAACCCAAGTGTCTCATTTTGTTGTAGCGAGGAGACCCGACCGGCATTTAGCCTTTCCGGATGTCTGTCTTGTAGAAGAGGGTGAACTTCTCGTGGTCTATCGAGATGGACATTCCCATGTAGATGCTTCTGGTCGAATCATGATGAGTCGTGGGCTCATGGTTGAAGGGAGTGCGAAATTTTCCCCACCACAAGTGGTTGTGGATACTGATCTGGATGATCGCGATCCATCAATCTGTCAACTTGCCAATAAGACCTTACTCTTAAGTTTTTTTCGCTTGGATGTCAAAAGAAAATGTCAGGTTCTGGCTCTGACCCGGTCTGATGATGGAGGGCGAACTTGGGAGCCTGTTCTGGATATTCCGGTCCCCAATTTCCCCATTGGTTTGGCGACGAGTGATGCCATTGTTGAGCTTCCGTCTGGCGCTCTGCTTATGCCGGTCTATGGAAAACTGGATACTGGGGAGGAGGGGTCTTTTGTATTGACATCCCTGGATCATGGAACAACCTGGTCCAAGATTGTCCCGTTGGCCCTTCAAGAACACCCCATTTTTGAAGAGCCGGCTCTGTGCCGGTTATCCACTGGGCGGCTTGTGGCTTTTCTTCGTACCGATCATAAGGGTCTAGGGTATGTGTACGAGACACATTCGGATGATGATGGGGACACCTGGGAAGTTCCACGAAGGCTCAACGTGTGGGGGTATCCTCCTGATGTGGTGGAAATGAAGAATGGGCGACTCCTGCTCACCTATGGGTACCGTCAACTCCCCACCGGCATTCGCTACTGTGTGAGTCATACCGATGCCGATTGTTCCATCTGGGATGAACAGATTCTTCGCTGTGATGGGCATGATGAGGGTGAGTTAGGCTATCCAGCCTCTGTGGAGCTGAGAGATGGCACGATCGTGACCGTCTACTACTTTACAGAGAAAGAGGGTGGTGTTCCCCATATTGCAGGAAGCTGCTTTTACCCGACTCAAGCGGGAACCAAGGAGTGAGGGATGGGCATTTTTGAAAAAAATCTGGAAGTATTACAACGATATCATCCTGAACTCTTGGAACAGGTCCAAGCCCCGACTTCTGTGAGCCATATCACGGTAACCAAGGCCAAAAATGGAGATCCTCGACTGTTCGTGCGAACCGAATCTGGTGAAACCATTCCCATTCATAATGAAGATGATCCAAGCAAAGTCGCACAACGGTCAGCAGAAAAGATTGTGGAATTGGGTGGAGTCTTGGTCCTCATGGGGATGGGGCTGGGATATTTGGGAAAAGCGATAGCTGCAACCATGAATGATTCCTCGGCGTTAGTGGTGTTTGAGGCTGACATGGGAATCTTCAAAACGGCTCTGCAGCTGGTAGATTTGAGTGATCTGTTGTCACATCATCGAGTAAAGGTGCTGGTGGGAGAGGACGCCCAGGTGGCGGAATGTGCCTATTATTTTATGGTCAAAACGGGAGGGGCAGTCCGAGCGGTCCGATTTGAGCCCGCGTTTCGCACGGCTCCAGAGTTGTATCGCAACAAGTTACGGTATGGTCTGGTGAATCCTACATTAGACAACATGAGCAATTGGGCCACAGCCGATAGATTCGGGATTCAATTTATCAAAAATTGTTTGGAATCTATTACCTATTCTATTGGGACGAGTGGGATGGATCACTTACAAGACCAATTCGCTGGAACCCCCGCTATTTTAGTGGCGGGTGGTCCTTCCCTCAGCAAAAATGTTCGTGATCTGAAACACGCCAAAGGGAAAGCCATTATCATCGCAGCGGATACGATTTTTGGCTATTTATTGAAATGTGACATTGTCCCAGATTTTGTGGTGACGGTGGACCCTCAGCCTGCCACCTATGACAAATTTAAGGGTCTCGATATTCCCGCTGATTGTGCGCTCGTCTTTCATCCGATGTGTTTTGACCAAGTTCCGAAGCATTTCCCTGGGGCAAAATTTGTGACGGACACCAACATGGAAGTGCATAGGTGGCTTGGCCAATATTGGGCGAAAAAGGCGAGTCTTGATACAGACGTCCAATGCCAAGTGCATATGGGTTTCAATGTAGCCCAATGGCTGGGGTGTGACCCTATTATTATGATTGGGCAAGATTTGTGTTTTACCGAAAAGCTGATGCACGTCAAAGGTGGAGGGTATCTCCCAAAAGATGTGGAAGAAGATTTGGTCACGAAAGGTCCATCCCTGACAGATATGTTTGGGAACTCGGTGAAGACCTCTTTTTTATATCTTCGGTATAAAACCACCTTTGAAAAAAAGATAGAGGCTTTTCCGGGGACAGTATGGAATTGTACGGAAGGTGGGTTGACCATTCACGGTGCCAACAATCAACGGCTGGCGGATGTGTTGAGTTCAGCCTGTGCCTCGACACAGGTGAATGTGTCTCAGGTCATCAAGGGATTGTCCCACCAGGTGCCGCCGCCTCAATGGGACGCGCTCCTTTCCGAAATTCGTTCTTCCGTGAAAGACTTTTTTAGACTGCGGCGAGTGTCTCGTAGGTTATGTCATATGCTCGAAACCATCGTGGCGCAGCGAGCGCTCTCTGATGAGATTGATGAGTCCTTAAGCCGTTTGACCTTTCGGGCCGAACGATTAACCCGGTTGGTGCCCAAGTATGGTAAATCCCTGTCCCTTCTCCAATTAATCGATGTGCAACTTGACACGTATATTAATACCTTTGAGGCGGAAGAAGTGGATCAGGTTGAAGATGAGCTCGAACGATTGGATAAACAAATGGCGAGGGGTCTTCGGTATTATCGAGATATGGGTCAGGCGTCTGATCACATGTATCATGATTTACGGCAGTTGCTTCAACGTTTGGAACAGTTACGACATGTCGAACAGCTCATCGAACATGGACCGAAGGAACATGAAGTCCTTGAAGTGGTTGAAGGGTTTGTGGCGCTGGAATTGTATGATCGGGCGGCTGAATGGATTCCCTCATTACTGGAGCAAGCCGACCGTTCCTCTCAAGGGGAGCGCGCGGTGGTGCTGTGCATTGAAAACTCCATCACACTGCATCAAATGGATGTCGCGTATCAAAGCTGTGTGATGGGGCAAAAACTGTTTCCTCAGTCCACACGCATCTCGACATTATGTGAGGAGGTGCGTGCGATGCAGCACACATGGGCGCAATGGAAATCCGAGATGCAAGTGGAATTGACACAGGTCAGGCCCTCTCCCCTGGAGGCAGGGGACTTCTACTATCAAGTAGGGAATTTGCCCCAGGCCATGTCCCAGTACCGTCACATTGCTGAAGAACCGCACGTGAAGGATGAGGTCAGGGGAGAGGCGTATTATCGTTTGGCGAAAGCAGCTCAATCACTTGGAGATCCGGAGCAGGTGGTGGAGGCCCTGGAGCAGGCCTTACTGTTCACCCCTGGGGATTCTCGCGTGTATTTTGAATTAGGGGTCCTGGCCTTGCTAGACCAACGGATAGACATGGCTGCGCAATTCTTCGAAAAAGGGGTAGAGATCTCACTTGAGGATCCAGAGTATTGTGAGGCGGTCGGGGCGGTCTTTGCGGCGGCGGCGGCCCCCCAGCAAGCCATTGCCTTTTATGAGCGTGGACTCGTGCACCACCCTGAGAATCCTGATCTGTTACAGAAGATTTCGGATATGTACCAGTCTTTCTTTCAACCCATTCCCTCAGCGTAAATTCGTCGTGTGGTAGCGGTTCCCACATCTCTCATCTCTTTTCCTCACATCTTGTGCCTTTTCTAGCATTTTCCTTATTTACATTCATCTTCTTTTCCCTTCGGTGATTCAGTTTGTCGAATTTGAACCGATAGGAACATGTACCGACCTGGGCCATCCGGGGTGAACTAAAGTTTTGATGGAGGGTGCCGACAGGTTATGAGCGATGGAGGAATAATCACTACCTAAGAAAATAATTACTACCTAAGAAATGGAAGGAATGTTCTTCACACACGGCCTGTCACAGAAGCCACGAATGGCTTAACACTCATAATCGATTCAAGGAGGAATCTCGATGCCACTTATTGTTAACACTAACATTGCGAGTTTAAACACCCAACGGCAGTTGGAACTTGCCAATCAAGCTATTGGCAAATCGTTAGAGCGATTGTCATCCGGTCTGCGAATTAACCGTGCAGCTGACGATCCTGCCGGTCTTGCCATTGCGACCCGCTTGCAAGCGCAGGTCCGAGGACTACAACAGGCATCCAGAAACGCGAATAACGCGATTTCGTTGGTGCAAACCGCTGAAGGTGCGCTGAATGCCGTGACCGATATTTTGCAACGGCTTCGTGAGTTGGCCGTACAGGCCGCATCTGATGACAATACGGATACCGATCGGACCGCTCTCAATAACGAGGCTTCCCAACTTCGTGATGAGTTAACCCGTTTAGCCAATACGGTGGAATTTAACGGCACCACCTTACTTGATGGGACGTTTAGCGGCAAGAAATTTCAAATTGGTGCCAATGCCGACCAAACCCTCACCTTTGCGATTGCTGACGTTCGTGCGACGGCTATTGGGCAATTTGCTAGCCAATCAGTCAACATTGCGGATGGTATTGCCACGCCCACGTCGGATGGCGTAGGGAATTTGTCGGCAGGTGAATTTAGTATTAACTCCACTGATGTGTTAGCCACGTC
>CAZKRH010000265.1:0-14643 GCA_964555115.1 uncultured Nitrospiraceae bacterium
CGGCCCGCGGTTTAGGAAACCACTGCTCTATCCAACTGAGCTACGGGGGCATAGAGGAAGGTTATAGAAACACCATAGTAGACTTTTGAGCAAATGCAGTAAACTTTCTGGTCAAAAATAAGGTGCAAAGTGTAACGGAAACCCCTTTCTCTGACAAGGATATTAAAACCCTTCCCAACACCTCTAAGATTTTCCCTCCCCTCATGATAGAATGCCTGCATCACCCTCTATCCAGGTCTGTCCCGAATTTTAAAAATCCCCCAATGTGGGTTCCATGTCACTCATAATGTCAAGGCATTTCATGTCTCTTCTTCTGGCTTTCTTCTGTTGGGAAACATGTGCCACCTCTACCGCTTTCAGCCAAGATTCTTCTAGCACCGTTTCGGTGAACATTACCGAAGAAGGAGTCGCGGTCGTCCAGGCACAGGTGAATCTTGATGCCTCTCCCTCTCTAGTGTTTTCCGTTTTGACGGATTATGCTCATTGGCCTGATCTCTTTCCACAGAAACCTGTTATCAATTCAATCAACACGACTGAGAACCAAACCATTGTGGATATGGCCGTTCCTGCTTTCTTTCTTCCTATCAATTTTGAACTGGTCACTGCCACGAAAGAAGAGGCTCCTGATCGAATTGAAACACATCTTGTCAAAGGAGATTTCGAAGCGTATGCCTGGGTATGGGAATTTACTTCTTCGCCTGATCCGGATCATACTCACGCTACGCTTTCTTTATCCGTCAAACCTGCGATATGGGCCCCGCAATGGTTTCTTCGATGGATGATCGAGAAAGACATACAAGAACATCTGCTGATGCTTCAACAGAAAGTTCTTGAAATACACCAACTGAAAGACCAACAGAATTTCAGGCTGGACAACCCATGAAGCTGATTACCAATCCGCCCAATCCCTTTGTCTCGGAATATCGAGAACTCCTAGAACCAGCCCAACAGGTGAAGGTCGAGATCTATGAGGAAGACACCAAAGATATTCTGAGTCACAACACCAGTCCCGACTTACCCTTTCGCTGGAGTGTCAATCCCTATCGAGGGTGTTTTCACGGATGTACCTATTGTTATGCCAGACCCAGCCATGAATATTGGGGGTTTGGTGCCGGCACCGACTTTGAATCCAAATTGATCGTCAAGCCCAATGCCGCCGACCGATTACGCCAGGCCTTTCTCAAGCCATCCTGGAAAGGTGAACTGATCGTGTTTTCAGGCAATACAGACTGTTACCAACCAATCGAAGCCACGTATCAGCTGACTCGCCAATGCCTCGAAGTCTGTCGAGAATTTCGGAATCCGGTTGGCATCATTACCAAGTCAGCTCTTATCCAACGTGATATCGATGTACTTCTGGAGTTACACCAACAGGCTTGGATCGCCGTCTACTTGAGTATTCCGTTCAACGATAATGACACCGCACGAAAAGTCGAACCTCATGCGCCCTCCATCACCAAACGGTTTGAGACGCTCGAGAAACTGTCGAAGGCGGGAATTTCTACGGGGGTATCGATTGCCCCGGTCATTCCAGGACTCAATGAACAGGACATTCCAAACATCCTCCACCGAGCCCGACTGGCCGGTGCCACCGCAGCCACTTTTATTCTGCTCCGGCTCCCTGGAAACGTGGAACCAGTTTTTCTGCAACAATTAGGGCAGGACTTCCCTGACCGTCTGAAGAAAGTCACGAATCGCATCAGGGAAGTTCGGGGTGGGACCATGACAGACAACACCTTTTTCACACGCCATACAGGGCAAGGCCATTCGTGGCACACTATCCAACAATTATTCGAGATGAGTTATAAAAAGGAAGGGTTCCCCCAGGAACCTGACCCTCCGATTCCGCATACCTTTCAGCGGCCTGGCCCTACCCAAACTTCCTTGTTCTAACCCTTGGCTCCTCCAGCCATTTTCATGAGTATGAAACTCCACCGCCTGATGCCCCAGGCCTTTCGCCGTCACTCTATCCCGTCCAAACATTCTCAGCCACCATGTTTTTCGGAAATCATGACGAGGGCCCTTGCCTGGCATCACTCGTTTATGGGAGGTTTGGGGAGGTCAGTTATTGAGATTGAACACATGAAAAGGACTGCCAATGAAAATGGGGAATATGATAAAGTTTACAATGTTATGTGTCCTATGCACGATCTCCCTTGTGTCCTGTGGAGAAGAGAAATCACCCTGGGAGACCCACATCGACAATGGCCAACGTTACCTAGAACAAGGCAACTTTTCCAAAGCCGAAGAGGAGCTCAACGCGGCCCTCAAAGAAGCTGAACAATTTGGCGAACAAGATCCACGCCTTCCCGAAACACTCACAAAATTGGCCGTGGTCTATGATACACAAGGTCAGTACGATCAAGCCCAACCACTCCTTGAACGAGCCATCACCCTGAACGAAACCATGTTAGGTGCTGATCATCCTGACTTAGCCGGAGATCTCAGTAACTTAGGCGCCCTGCATCACGTTCAACACCAATTCGACAAAGCCAAACCGTTATTTGAACGAGCCTTATCCATTCGCGAAAAAGCCTTGGGCCTGGACCACCAAGATGTCGTCATGGATTTAAAAAATTTAGCCGCGTTTCATGTTTCACAAGCCCAATATGAAGAAGCTGAACCCTATTTATCACGAGCGCTCGTCATCACCGAAAAGGCTGTCGGGAAAACCGATCCTGCCCTGATTGAACCCCTGAACAATTTTGGGAAATTATTTATTGCCCAAAAACAATATGAGAAGGCCGTACCCTATCTGCAACGGGCATTAGCGTTAAACGAACTGAAATGGGGCAAGGACAACCCCCGGATCATTGGAAGTCTGAATAATTTAACCTTCCTGTTTCAATCCCAAGAACAATTTGACGAAGCCGAAGCTCTGCTCCTTCGAGTCATTGCTCTTGACGAAAAAGCCCTGGGCCCCACAAATCCACGACTGGGGTTAAGCCTCAACAAACTCGCAACGTTATACCGTGCTCAAAATCGCTTCGACAAAGCCATTCCTCTTCTAGAGCAAACACTTTCCATAACCGAACAGGCGGAAGGCCCAGAGGATGCGAGTTTAGTGAACCCCTTAAACAACTTGGCCATTCTACGCCAGGCGAATAAAGAATTTCAGGAAGCAGAAGCCTTATATACACGCGCTCTTTCCATCAGTGAAACGGCTCTTGGGAAAGACCATGAGACGGTGGGACGAACCTTGAACAACTATGCGGCACTTCTCCGGACGATCAACCGTCAACCGGAGGCCGAGGCGTTAGAGGCCCGGGCAAAAACCATTCGAGAAAAAAATGCTAAGGATTCCGCTAAGAAAAGTTAAGCAACGGTGATCAACTCCAATCAAGGGACTCAGACCAGGACCTGTTTGATAGATTTAACATCACTGCCAAATATCTCGCCGGACAATATAATCACCAGGCGTATCCCCCTCACCAAACTTCACTTAAGCAATTGTCAGATTCTCCCTTTATTTCTCAAGTTTTATACCGACATAATAAAGAAAACATACCCACATATAATGGCCTAAGCTTCATCCACCCAGGGGTGATAACAGACGACAATGTTAATTAAAGAAAAAAAGGCCAATGGAGTCCCAGTGTTAGCCCTGACAGGAAAATTGGATATCTTTGCGAAAAATGCATTTCGGGAAGCGTTGGAAAAACACCAAACGCAAGGCTCCAAAATTCTTTTGGACTTCAAGGGCATTTCCTTCATTGATAGCGTGGGGATTGGGACATTGGTGGTTGCCGCACAGGCCTTTAAAAAATTAAAAGGATCCCTCATCCTTGTAAACCCTACCGAACTCGTTCAGGAAATCCTGACAAAAATGGATCTTCCCAACATCCTGACGATACTGACAGCCAACGAAGATTATTCGTCCTTCTCGAAGATTTCTTAAAAAGAAAAAATCTCTCATCTTACCCTATGCTTCATCTCCATTCTTCTTTGTCACTTAAAATATTGGGCGGCCAAAATTTCACATAGCACACATCATTGCCTTTTCCACAATGAAAGGGTAGGATCCCCCGTTTTCTTTCAGGGCAGTTGAAAATGACCGTCAGCGGCGTTCTCATTCCTCGGAGGACTCAACATACAGGAGATGCCGCTCCAGGGGGTGTTACCAGAATAACTTCTTGGGGCAGGATTTCAACCAATTGAGGCCTCCTAGGGAGCAGTCCTCGGTACCGTGTCCTCAGAATTGGAATATGCTTCATCGGATAAAGTAAATGATGCAACGGCCGCTTCAATCGGCCAACACCTCGGAGCCCAATATGTATTTGTTGGCGGGGTCAATAGTTATCGTGAGGTCAAAGGCCAAGGGTCTCGTACCTTCCAAGCCATGGGGTTTGGTTTGAATACTGGGGGCGGGAATATCGTGTATGATCTCCAAGTGTCGGGTCGACTTATCGATGTTGAAACTCGAGCCATTGTGGCATCCAAGACGGTAGCCCATAGCGAAGAGTTTGAGGTTGGCGGAGGTGGATTCAGCACGCCAATGGGCAGTGTGGGGCAAAGTCAGGAAATCAAGGTCAAACAAGAAAATGCCGGAAAGGTTCTCCACCATGCGTTTAATAAATTGGTGGCGCAGATTGTCACTCAATTAAACCGTCGGTAACCTTTGCGGGGGTAAGAACCTAGGAGCCAGGGCCCCTTCATGTGAAACTCATCTTAGAAACAACCATATTCACAGATTTCACAAAATAATCATAACTATTTGATTTTATTTATTATATATTAATATTTCCCAAAAAGATTCTAAGAGAATTCTTACCATAATATAGATCTCGGCAACATCTTAACCGCCCGAAGAGGACCCCAGACTTCTCCAACGGTATTCCTTTTCCGATCCCAGCGAACGGCTTATTTTTGCTATCCCCTTCTGCTGGAACTTATACGACCCACCCCTCCAATCTCCCCTAGATTTAAGCCTACGGGAAACTACGCCGATTGATGAGAAGATCATCTGAACTCGCTTCACGAAGATTGGTAGTACAATTCTGGTGCCTCTTCAGGCAGATCCACCATCTATAACTATTCTCTGAAACATGTCATGAAAGAACAGCGCCCCAAAGCGGACACCTGGAGAACAAGTTTTTATCTGGGATTGAACGAGACAAGAAAGGGATAACGATGGGGTATCAACCCATAGAAAACTACGGGCTTATTGGCAACATGCGAACGACCGCGTTGGTGGGCATGAATGGATCCATCGATTGGTTTTGTTTTCCGCATTTTGATTCCCCCAGTGTGTTTTGTTCCATTCTTGATGAAAAAAAAGGCGGGCATTTCAAGATTGCCCCTCGGGCTAATGGCATTACCCATAAACAATATTATTGGCCAGACACCAATGTCCTGGTGACTCGGTTTCTCTCACCCGATGGAGTCGGACGGATCATTGATTTCATGCCCGTCGGCGTCAAAGAAACCGATGTGGGGTACCATGGCATCATTCGGCGAGTGCAATCGATTCGGGGGACGATGAATTTTCGAATGGAATGTTTTCCAGCTTTTAACTTTGCACGAGCCGATCATAAAACTTCTATCACCCCAGATGGAGCCTGTTTTGATAGTCCTGGTCTCAGTCTCCGATTAGGATCAAAGATTCCTCTAAAGCAAGAAGGCCATGGGGTGGTTGTGGAATTCGACCTCGAAGAAGGGAAGGAAGTCGACTTTTCTCTCCAGGAAGTCTGTCAAAACCAATTGAGCTGTGTATCACTCACCGAGGGTATGGCAGATGATCTCTTTCGACAAACCGTGGAATATTGGCGTCGCTGGCTCAGCCAATGCACCTATAAAGGTCGATGGCGAGAAATGGTCCAACGCTCCGCCCTGACACTCAAACTGCTGACATTTGACCCCACCGGGGCAATTGTCGCAGCCCCGACCTGTAGCCTGCCCGAAGGTATCGGTGGAGAGCGGAATTGGGATTACCGCTATACCTGGATTCGCGATGCCGCCTTCACCATATATGGTCTCCTCCGTATTGGCTTTACCGAAGAAGGCGCCAATTTTATGAAATGGCTAGAAGCTCGATGCCACGAACTCAACCCCGATGGGTCTTTACAAATCATGTACGGTATTGACGGCCGCCATAACTTACAGGAAGAAACCCTAGATCATTTAGAAGGGTATCGACAATCAGGCCCCGTTCGTGTGGGCAATGGTGCCTATAACCAATTGCAATTGGACATCTATGGGGAACTTCTTGACTCAGTATACCTATACAATAAGTATGGAACCCCCATTTCCTATGACCTCTGGACCCACTTGCGCCGTATGGTCAATTGGGTCTGCGACAATTGGATGCGGAAAGATGAAGGCGTCTGGGAGGTTCGAGGTGGGCAACAACATTTTCTGTATTCCAAACTCATGTGCTGGGTGGCCATAGATCGGGGGATCCGCTTAGCCGATAAGCGTTCTTTTCCGGCAAATCGGGATCGCTGGCTGAAAGTCCGGGATGAAATTTATGAAGAGATTATGGAAAAGGGCTGGAGTCCTACTCGGAAAGCCTTTGTCCAACGATACGGAAATGAAACATTAGATGCGTCCCTCCTCATGATGCCCTTGGTCTTCTTTGTCTCACCAACCGATCCACGCATGCTCAGTACCTTGGATGCGATCAATAAACCTCCTGAACAGGGAGGACTCGTCTCAAACGGATTGGTCTACCGGTATAACATTTCCGAAACCGAAGATGGGCTCCTTGGAGAAGAAGGAACCTTTAACATTTGCACCTTTTGGTTGGTAGAAGCCCTCACACGGGCGGGAAAAGTTGATAAAAAACGATTAGACGAAGCCCGACTCATGTTTGAACAAATGCTGGGGTATGCCAATCATGTGGGACTCTTTGCCGAGGAAACGGGTCACCACGGCGAAGCGTTAGGCAACTTTCCACAAGCCTTTACCCACCTCGCCCTCATCAGCGCCGCCTTTAACCTGGACCGGACGCTCGGCACACGCGGGTAAACACTCTGCTTGAGAAGATGGTCCGAGAGTAGATTGATCTACTGCGATTGCGCCGGATTTGGCCAAACTCTCCGATCCTTTTCGTTCAATAGGCCCCACTATTCGCCTCAAACGATCGAACATTCTGCCTCAAACCGACACCACCTCGTCACGATCACTCATCTCGGAGAGCCTCCTAGGTTTGGCCGGCTAAACGAATCGTCCCAGTTGGTTGAGGACGGCCACCTTGCGGTTCTTCACTCACCGCAAATTTTCGAATTTGAGAAAAATTTGGGAAGGATTTAATCAACATCCGCCCCTTTTGGCCTCTATCCAGATCAAAGGTTCCCATACTCACGGGTTTGTTCATAATGGCCCACAGTTGATACGTTTTCCCTTTGGGAAGTTTGTTTAAATTAAAGGTATAAAACAGCCCAGTTTTATTGTCTGGATCGAACAACATGAAGCCAACGGCAGAAGAAGTTTTTCCTCCCCTCATCGACACCGCTTTGACGTTGGGAGATAATAAATGCCGCAAGATGGCATCCTTTTGCGCCAGGTTCTGTTGAAGAGCCTCTGCGACTTTCACCTGCTCTGCAAGCTGGGCCTTTAATTGAACCAATTCTTCTTCGCGTTTGGCCATCACATCTTGCACTCCCGACACATCACCAATTTGCGTATTTTGTTGGACCCGAAGTTCCTCCACCATTTGCTCTTGAACAGATACTTGCTGACGTAAGGTGGCTAATTGCACGGTGGTTTCTTCCAAGCCTTGAGCCATTTCTTGATTGAGTTGGATTTCCCCCGTCAATTCAGTATTGAGTGACCACGTATAGAGAGCCAATCCACCCAGAACCAGAAGAAGCCCCATCGTCACCGCTGGATGCGTGAGGTTATAGGGAAAGAGGGTATTCAACCAATCTATCATACTTTTTTCTGGATCGGTTCGTTCCCATTTCTTGTATTCCATCGTTGGTGTGGATTCCGTCATTGGCGTGGGAGCAACCTTCTCCATGATTTGAGCTTTCAATTCCTCAGGCACAGGACGGGAAGGCAGCGCAAAGGGTAACAGACTCATACTTTCTTTAAATTCGGCTAACAGAGTCGCACATTCCTGACACCCTTCTTGGAGATGTCTTTCGAACAATGCCCGCTCTTCGGGTTCCAAAACCCCAGCGGCATACAAAGGAATGAGTTGTTCAAATTGTTCGTGTTCCACCAAACTTACTCCTGTGACCAATAGGATTGAAGTGAAGCTCGTAATTTGTACATGGCCAATCGAATTCGTGTTTTAATCGTCCCAACCGGCTCTTGCAACCGAACAGCAATCTCAGCCTGCGATAACCCTTCATAATAGGCTAAGTGCAGAGCTTCGGATTGTTCTTTGGGTAAATTCTCTAAGGCACTCCCCACCACTTTCTTCAATTCTTGTTGGACGGAAGATTCAAACGGACCAGCCTCGTCAGATTCCATTCCACCGACGGGGAGATTTTCCAATGGTTCGGAACGGATTCGCGATTTCCACTCACGGGAACGAAGCTTATCAATAGCCCGGCTTCTCGTCAGCGTTACCATCCACGCCATTGGCGAGCCTCGGTCGACATTATATTGACTGGCTTTCTTCCAAATCTCCACATACACGTCTTGGAGAAGATCTGCTGCTTCTTGCTCACCTAGCATTCGAACAGCAAGTGCAAACAAAATCCCACTGGATTGATCGTACAGGATACTAAAGGCCTCTCGATCTCCTTGTCCTACTTGAAGAACAAGTTCAGAAGGAATAAGGGGGAAAAAGGACTGATTGACAGATTTCATTCCTACCTTACCCTAGCCCAACCTAACGCCACGTACATCAGGACAACCCAGGTTCCTGTTATGTACAAACACGATGGCCATACGGATGCCTTCAAGAAATATGGTCAGAAAAATCATAAAAATGTTCTGGATACTATTGATCCGAATGTCCTCGCGAAGATCGTATTTGGCAAAATGAGACACCATTCCTCTCTTAGTACGAGTCTATCCTCCCATTTGGATCCATCTTTGCCATTGTAGTCGTTCAGAGAGCCTTTTCTCCCAAGCACAACACTCTAGCACAGCTAAAAAAAACGTCAAAGCCAACTATCCCAAAATTTTTTCTAAAAAAGAAATCCAATTTTTCCCTCATTCCGTAAAGGATACAGTGCCACCTTCACACTGGCCATGGAAACACAACACATATTGCCCAGAACTGTTGGTCAGGTTCGAAATCCATAACGGAAAGGAGAGATGAATGATGAAAATGCGTCAATGCCTAGCCATCACGGTACTCGGACTCACACTCACGGCGACTGCCTGTACGGAACACATGGGAGCGACCAAACATTCTGAGGCTTCACTGTATGATCGTCTGGGAGGAAAGCCCGCCATCACAGCAGTGGTGGACGACTTTGTGAGACGAGTGGCCAAAGATGATCGAATGAATGGTCGATTCGCGAATGCCAACATTCCACGGCTGAAAATGAAATGAGTCGAACAGATTTGTTCAGCATCAGGCGGCCCTTGCACCTACACCGGAAGGGATATGAAAACGACCCATGCTGGCATGGGAATTTCCAAGGCCGAATTCGAATCATTGGTCGAAGACCTGGTCACGACGTTAGACAAATTTCATGTCGGGCAACGAGAAAAGAATGAACTATTAGGCGTCTTGGGACCCATGCAATCCGACATTGTGGAACAATCCTAAACGTTCAACTAGATGAAAGGAAGGAAACCATGAAATATTCACTCAAAACACTGAGCCTTGCTGTCCTGTTAGCTAGTCCGATTCTCCAGGGCGGTCCCATATTGGCCTCCAGTCATATGGATGCACCACAAATCACGTTTGATGATCCGGCCAACACCACCGACGTGTATGCATTTGTGAGTGAAGTCAACGGCGAGGAATACCTCACGACGGCGTTAGGTGTATACCCATTCGAAGAACCGGGTATTGGCCCGAATAATTATCGATTCGATGAGGATGTCTTATATGAAATTCATGTTGCCATTGGCAAAAAGGATTTAAAAAAAGGACGAAAGACCATTAGCTACCAATTTCGTTTCCGCACACAATTTAAAAACAAGAACACTATCCTCCAGTCATACCTGGGACCTCTGGAAGGCCCAATTGACAATAAGGGATTCGATGTGAATCAGAACCTTCGTCAACAATACAAAGTGACGAAGGTCGATCATCGATACGGCAAGCACAACAACCGAACGGTCCTGGGCAGAGGAAATGTTCCGCCCAATAACCAAGGTCTCCTCACGCGTTTTTATAACCAAGGGGCAAATGGGGAAAATCCTGCAGCGGGTGGCGTAGATGACGAAATCAACCTAGACAGGTACACCCGGGAGGCGATCGCCGAACTTGATGATGGATATCGAGTCTTTGCCGGCCAACGAGATGACGGGTTTTATGCTGACATTCAATCAATTTTTGATTTGGACTTTACCTTTGGAGGGCCAAACAAACCCTTCGATAGCCAAGGCGGGTTCAATATTCACACCATCGTGCTCCAGATTCCTCTCAGCGAACTCGGGGGTCCTGATCAGATCGTGGGTGTGTATGCCACAACAAGCCGTCCCAAATTTCCCATACTCGGAAGTGTCTTTGGAAAATCCTTTAAAGGAACATTCAAAAAGAAAGGGTTCAAAGGCCATTTTGTACAAGTCGCACGACAGGGCAATCCATTGTTCAACGAAGCCTTAGTCGCCATCGTGGACAAAAATCGTTACAACCAAACTCCACCAACCAAAGACAAAAAACTCTTCAAACAATACGCGTTGAATCCAGAACTGGCCGCAGCATTACAACCGCTGCTGAATCTAGATCCTAGTTTGTTGACCAATCGCACGGACCTGGCAGGCATCTTTATCCCCGACCTGATTAAAGTCGACCTCTCCACTGGTCCGGTTCACCTCGCGGATAACAACGACCCCCGTTTTAACCGCCTGAGTATTTTTGGTGGAGACACGTTGGTCAGCACGCAAGACCCAGGATTTTTTGGTAATTTCGTGGTTCCTGGTGGATGGCCGAACGGCCGACGCTTCGGAGACGATGTCGTGGATATTGCGGTCATCGCCGTGGCAAGCGATCTGCGGGTGAGTCCTCCGATCATCTTTACGGGTAGCGACAACATCGACGGGGTCACAGCAAACGATATTACCTTTAATGCCGTCATGCCCTATGCCGCAACTCCACTAAATGGACGAAACCACGGCCACCATTAATTCACTTTCTCCCAGGGGATAGGGCCCCAGCCCTATCCCCTGGCTCAACGCGGAGCAGTTATGTGGAGACATCTTTCATACGTGTTGATTGGTCTTGGCTGTGTTGGATTCCTCATCTACGAATTAACACCCAAGGTCCATCTTCAATTTGACACGAATTCATCGGCGAAGGTGACAACCCAAGACGTTCAACCACCGGCTATCACTCAGACATTGGCCGACCGTGCGGTGAAGCAAGCCCAAGCAGCGATCATGCGGAATCCAGCAGAGAGTGTGGGATACACAACCTTGGCTGAATCCTATATGCGGAAAGCGCGGGAATCCGGAGATTCGAGTTACTATCTTCAGGCCGAAACCGCTATCCAAAAAGTCTTGGTGGACCAGCCAAATTCCTATGAAGCCCGACGTGTGTTGGCCTGGATCGCATTAGGCAAACATGACTTTTCGCAATCCCTCCTTCTCGCCAAACAACTTCAACAAGAACGCCCCAATGACTATTGGGTGTATGGGTTACTGGGCGATAGCTACACAGAGCTGGGGGACTATTCCAAAGCAGTTGAAGGCTTTCAACAGTTGATGGATCGACGACCTGGCCTCCCTGCCTACAGTCGAGCGTCGTATATGCGATGGCTGCACGGAGACTTAGAGGGGGCCATGGAACTCATGCGGATGGCCATCCGTAGCGGTGACCGGCGAGACCCGGAACCCTTGGCGTGGACCCTCGTGCAATACGGAAATTTACATTTTCACCAAGGACAACTCGAAAAAGCCGAGGCAATATTCCAGCAAGCATTAACGGTCTTTCCGAAATACTACATGGCACTTGCCGGAATGGGTCAAATTCAAGCAGGACAGCAACAGTACACCGAAGCCATCCAATACTACGAACAAGCCATTGCCGTTGTTCCTTCACCAGATTTGATCGGCTACTTGGGTGATCTCTACCTGATAATAGGTCAGGAAGAACAGGCCGAGCGCCAATACGAACTCGTGGAGTTTATCGAAGGCGTCAATGTTCTCAATCCAATCATGTACAGCCGACAGCTCGCGTTGTTCTACGCAAACCATCAGCGAAATATGGAAAAGGCCCTTCAACTGGCAGAAGCAGAATACGGTCGTCGTCAGGATATCTACACGCAAGATGCCCTCGCGTGGGTGTATTACCAGATGGGCCGCATACCAGAAGCGTGGCAAACAATGGAACAAGCCTTGAGGCTGGGCACCCAGGATGCATCGTTACTGTATCACGCGGGCATGATTGCCAAGGGTTTGGGCAAGACGGACAAAGCGACGCACTACTTAACGGAAGCGCTCTCGCTCAATCCCTATTTTTCCCCTCTGTATCTCAGCAACGCAAAGAAAGCTCTTCAAGATCTGACTGTGTCTCTCAACGCACATGAAAAAGGCCATGAATCAAATACGAAGGACTCATAAGCATCATCATACCTTTGGAATGAGTCCGGTCTTCCTTTGGGCGATTGTCATGCACCTTCTTTGGCTGGCACAGCCATTGCCCGTTCTTGCTCATCCCATGGGGAATTTCAGCATCAATCATTTTTCTGAATTGAAGATCACTCCCACAACCATTCGTCTTTCGTATGTGGTGGATATGGCGGAAATTCCGACCTTTCAGGAGATACAAGCTTTTCAGCTGACCGCCCAGTCAGATCATCCAAGTGTGAGGACGTATCTGAGTAAAAAATCTGAGGAGTTCAAGCAAGGGTTATCCCTGACAGTTGATGGGAACCATCTCCCATTCACAATTCGCGCAAGTCAGGCCAGCTTTCCTCCAGGAGCAGGAAACTTACCGACATTAAGAATTCACACTGTGTACGAGGCAGTAGTAGAAACATCAAAAGGAAATATCGTATTTGAAAATCATAATTTCCCCAATCGAATGGGGTGGAGAGAAATCATTGCAAAAGCTGGAGAGGGGATCTCTCTGACCAATTCATCAGTTCCGGAGGTAAGCCAGAGTCAACAACTTACAACGTACCAAGAGGATGAACTCAAGACTCCACCCCAGAATCGGATAGCATACCTCTCGTTCAATCGCACCATGCCTTCGGGACAGGAAGAGGGAAACGAATCACGTTCTTACGACACTGCCATCGACGCTCCCATCACCACGCCGCCCCAAAGCTTGACGGCCCAATCAACATTGACGGATTTACTGACCTCTTCGGAAGTCACTGTGACCATGGGGTTATTCTCACTCATAGTTGCTCTTGGACTTGGAGCATTTCATGCCCTGGAACCAGGACATGGCAAAACGCTCGTCGCCGCATATTTAATCGGCTCACGAGGCACACCCTGGCATGCCGTGCTCTTGGGATTGACCGTCACAGCCAGCCACACGATTGGTGTGTTTGCCTTGGGAGCCATTACCTTATTTGCGTCGCAATACATTTTCCCTGAACAACTCTACCCCTGGCTTGGAGTGACATCCGGCATCCTGATCATGATCACCGGCGCTCTATTATTGGCCAGACTGTCCAAGACCCAATCTCATCAAACCCACGCTCATCACCATCATCCTGGGCACACACATGGTCATTCACATGAACTTGGGTCACACCATCATCCTGAACAGGCAAACCCTTCCCTTCGATCCCTCCTGACTCTTGGAATAACCGGCGGCATGATTCCCTGCCCAGCCGCTTTGGTGGTTCTGCTCAGCGCTGTCGCCCTGAACAAGATTGGTTTTGGCATGTTGCTGATTCTGGCTTTCAGTGCAGGTTTAGCGTTAGTCCTCGTGACGATTGGTCTGCTTCTTGTGTCAACCTGTGGCTTGATCAATCGGTGGAGTGGAGAGAGCCATTGGGTACGGTATATGCCCTACGTTTCCCCCTTAGTGATCACCCCACTGGGACTGTTTATTTTGGTGAATTCACTGAGCCAAACAGGACTTCTATCCAATACGATTTTATAAAGGAACCTTGCCATGGAACATCTACTCATCAGTGCCCTGACCCTTGGATTTTCTATTGGCCTCCTTCACGCACTGGATCCGGATCATGTGGTCGCCATGGGAACGATAGTGAGCCGTGAACGATCGATTCGCCGTTCTTCCCTTCTTGGTGCCATTTGGGGGTTGGGACATACGACGTCCTTGGCTTTGGTTGGGCTGATCGTTCTGGTCTTACAGTTCACCATTCCACCGTCCCTCTCCAAAGGTATAGAATTAGGTGTGGCTCTGATGATTATGATATTAGGTGGGCATCTTATCTGGCAATCAACGAAAGGATGTGTTCTACATGGACACACGCATATTCATGACAGTTCAACCCATGCCCATGTGCATGTACATAATCGAAACGATGTCAAAAACCATCACCACAATAGCCCACGATCTAGGAAACAATCTTTTGCAATTGGAATCATTCATGGGCTCGCTGGAAGTGCCGCGGTGACGTTAGCGGTGATGACGACAATGACCTC
>CAZKRH010000266.1:0-8109 GCA_964555115.1 uncultured Nitrospiraceae bacterium
CGGAGCCCCAACATGCACTTGCCCTGGGGGCTCTGCCACTGGTGCTTCTGCTACCATAGGTTGTTGAATTTGGGGTGAAGGAATAGTGGGATCTTGCTCTGGATTTGGTGTCACATCCATGGCATCTGCTTCATTCACGGATTTCTTGAAGCCTTTAATGGCTTTCCCTAAGCCTTCACCCAGCTGGGGAATTTTCCCTGCTCCAAAAATAATCAAGACGATAAACAGGATAAGCAGTAATTCCATCCATCCAAAAGAGCCAATCATAATATCCTCTTTTCCAATTCCTCTTCTTATACTGCAGGCCACAGGGGGGCAGCCAAACGTGCGCAGTATACTAGGAGAATTTAAATAAATCTACAAGATTTTCAACAAACCCCTACAAAAATTTTACCCCTATCACAATCAGCAATCACTAGGTTACTTCCGAACTCCTGATCCCTCGCACTTCAGACGTTCTTTTTTTAGTAATTCCCCTACCACATTTCAACCTATATCTATCTTCCGGTTTCCATCATGGACGAAAATAGAAATGAAAGTAATCCACCGGTTGAGCGGGAACCCTGAACATTTCTCGAAGACCTGGCTGGGTATACCCTAACGCTTCAAGATCTGAAATCACCTCAAACACCTCTTCTTCCCTAATATACGCAATGGTATCTGGAACTCCCTCAGGCTTCAGACCTTGAACCAATGCTTGCAGCTCCGTTCGGGTTTCCAAAGGGACCTCTTCGGAAATGGGGAATTCCATTTTCCTCTGATAGGGACTTTTGTACGTGTTATTGAGGGTCTGAATAGTTTGGAGAATGAGCTTATCCATTTTCCACGGTGGGCCTTGCGGTGGGTCAGGAAACGAAGCCAACACATCCATTAAACTGATGACATTACTTCCTATTCCCCTACCCACAAATTCTTTTTGCGACTCAAGAACAGCTTTTCCACCCAACTGATCCGCGATGTGGGCCAAAAACGAAAAATTGACCATAAAACTAAATTGTCCACCATGCATGCCATAACATGGTTTTTCTGGGTCGTTTAACACATGCCCTTCAAAGGTCCCCGCATCAAAGGCACTAAACCCTATGGCATCAGCCGCTAGCAACCGTTTGGCTTCTTTCAGTGTGTTAGCAGGTCCAGTGTTAATGGGCACCAAGACTTCCTCATCAATTTGCCGAAGAAAATCCGTGACCACTTTCCGAAAGGGCAAATCTTTTCCTTCAACTTTACGGTATTCCCGCTCCCACATAATATCTTCCAAAAAAGTTGGAAGCCCTTTGAGGGTGTCACAGTCTCGCCGATCAAACGCATTGACAAATTCGGTCCAGTCGGGATAGTCATTCACCCGTGTTTCCTTGAGATTCGGCCGAAGATGTTCTTCCTCTAGTTCGCTCGATTTTCTCAGAATCAATTTGGTGGGGAGTTCATTCCAGAGTTCATTACAGAAAATCCGGTCAACCGATCCATCCGAATAGGCCTCAAGATTTTCAAGCTCTGACTTGACAAAGGTTAGCTTTTCAGAATGCTTTAACAAATGAGAATTCTTTTTGGCTTCGTCTAAAATAGATTCATCAGAGTCCACCAACACATAGTGGAGGCGTGGATAGATATGGCCTTGAGTATCCAAGCTTTGCACGCGATCCAAAAAACAGGCCGCTAAATTTCCGTTTCCACAACCCCACTCCATCACCGTCAATGTGGAAGCTCCGTCTGCTGTCCCACCAGTCTGATCTCCACTCAATCGCCGAGTTCTGGCTGTGACTTCCTCCACATAGTGATGGGCTAAGGCATAAGCCAACCGGTAATCGGCTGTAGCAAATGTTTGATAATATTCCCGAAGGGCATGCCCTCTTAACCCATAAAACACTTGATTCATATGGCTTTGCCATACATCAACTGGGCGAAAGTCCCCTAATATTTGGGGAAGGATATCTTTGGCTTGTTCAGTGGCTTCCATGGGTTTCCAAAAAAGAGTAAATAAATTTTCCCTTGTAATCAGCGATTTACCAAAAGGGAACCTGATTTTAACAAACCCTTTTTGTCCCTCGCAAGGCCGTGATCATCCCTTGACAGGGCGGAATAACCCTGAGTAGAGAACCCTATCAGTTTGTTGAAAAACCCTGAATTGAAGAGACAGGAAAAAGTAACATCTATTTCATCTATACCAATGGGCCTTTCTCTAGAAAAAAATACGTAGCTCATGGAGTCATGGTCCTTGCGTTTGTTGGAAAACATAGATTTGAACAATCATGCAATCTTGAAAGCTTTTCTCATGGTTTTCCTCATGGCCGGCTATGCTTTTCTGCCGTGTGCCGGGATTTTAGCGGAAAACATTCATGATCCTCTTTTTGCTCCGGAATTAGGAAGTGGAATCCATGGCTATTCAGACGTTGAATCGTTGCCACCTCTCCCTGATGAACTTCCACCGGACTCCCATAGGCATTCTCCCTTACCTGAATCCCCGTCCCCTGAAGAAACTCCCAAGGGCCTTTTCCAGGAAATCACCTTAGCCAAAAGTTTTGAGGAGGATTTAGAACATCGCCGAGGCCACTTTTTTTATGCTATTGAACCCACTGACACCTTTTCTACTGATAGCCTAGCGGTTTTTGTGGTGTTCAAAGTCCTTCAACATTATTCCCCTTATCAAATTATAGGACGCGTCTACCGTGATTCAGGTTCCCCCGCTTCGGGGCAAGAATGGTATGATGAAGACATTGTCTTTTTAACCCCGGAAGATGAAAGTGGATATCTTAAATTGTTTCCTCCAAGTGAGGGCTGGACTCCTGGTCCTTATCGGGTGGACATTTATGTTGGCTTTGAAGCCAGCGCTCTCAACCACATGGGCATCTTGCGGTTTACGATGCACGATCGGTAATCCACTTGGGGCATTTACTTCGTCGCTCGTTGCCCATTCCTAGTCACTCGTAATATAGAACATTATTTTCACTCTCTGAATTCCTCACATGACACCCACTACGCCCCCTTGGATTTCCATCGTCATTCCCATAAAAGACGAAATAGACAATCTCCAACCATTCACACACCAATTACTGACATTTCTTCAACAACGAGAGGAATCACACACCAGCCCCTTTGAAATTATTTACATCAACGACGGAAGTGCCGATGGGAGCGGAGATGTCCTGGATAGGCTCTCCCACACACATTCTGATGTTCGTGTTTGGCATTTCGACAAAAACTATGGAAAGACCGCAGCGTTACTCGCAGGATTTGCTCGAGCACAGGGGCTCTTAATTGCCACGCTCGATGGAGATTTACAAAACGACCCAGCTGACCTCGGGACACTCCTCCCCTACACTGATCAATTCGATCTGGTGACCGGCCGTCGTCGCAAACGAAATGATTCCCTCATTCGAAAATGCTCATCACGCCTCGCTTTTTTGGTAAGAAATGGGATTCTTCAGGATGGAATATATGATACCGCTTGCGCTCTCAAAATTTTTCGGCGCGGCGTCATTGAGCACATTCCCCCCTTTGAAGGGATGCACCGATTTTTCCCTGCACTCGCTCAAATGTACGGGTTTACCGTGACGGAGGTATTCGTGTCTCACTTTCCAAGACTTCACGGACATTCCAAATACGGAGTGTGGAATCGGCTCTTCACCGGGTTGTATGATTTAATGGCTGTGCGATGGATGCAAAAACGTTGCGTTCAATACAAGATGAAACATTTGACAGATTCGACTAAAAAATAGTCAAGTGAGGAAGAGAAAAAACGGATCATACAGAATTTATGTTTTTAAATGGTTTTATGAGTCCCATACCGATTTCGTCATTCCGGCGAAAGCCGGAATCCAGGGGAACGGATTACTAGCCATGAACAAGCAGCCCGCTGTGTACCTGCTCACTCGCCAAAGAAACGGGACCCGGTCTATCGGGTGACGTCAGATTTGGTTCCAAGGGTCTAGGAGCATAGGAACGATCGGGTAGGAGGGTTTTCGAAACGTTATCACATCCATTGTCCTGCGTGGTACGAACTGCACACAACCATGGAAGCTGCTCTTCAGCGGGAGAAGCCAATGAAAGAATGGAAACGAATGTGGAAATTAGCAGGGCTCGAGAGGATCAATCCGGGTTGGCAGGACTTGCATGACACCATTGTGTGACTGGATTCCGGCGTTCGCTGGAATGACGACAAAAAGCGTCCCAGGTTTGTTCAGTTAGCACTTTTGGGGCGATGCCAACCCTACACCATTCATATATCTCGAACCATATTTTCTGTATGATCCTCAAAAACACCACCTAGAATCTGGAGGGAAAATCTTCCCTGGGTCATAAAAAGGCCCTGAGTTTTTGAGGTGGCTTCAACTTTCTTAGAACATGCGAAATCGTCATCCAAGTCTGCCTTACCAATCCATTTACTGAAAATTGATGACCAATATCGAAATTATTTGGCTCACTATTGGGTTTACAGGTCAGGGAATGTTTTTTTCGCGGTGGATCGTCCAATGGCTCGCCTCGGAAAAAAAAGCCGCGAGTGAGATGCCCATCATGTTTTGGTACCTGAGCCTAACAGGTGGACTGATTTCCCTCACGTACGCCATTCACTTACAAGACCCCGTCTTTATTTCAGGCCAATCGGTTGGAGCGTTTGTTTACCTCCGTAATCTGATGTTGATTCATAAAGCCCGCAAGCGAGTGTCGAGTGAGTAAGGGTCCATCCTTCTTACAGTCCCCCACCGTACATATCCTTCTCCTTCTGGCCCTTTCGGCATTACTCATGATGTCGGGATTAGATTCCATAGGGCTCACGGACCGAGATGAAGGGAGCAATGCGGAAGCTGCTCGAGAGATGTTAGAAACCGGCGATTGGATTTCCCCGACCCTCAATTACGAACCGCGGTATGCCAAACCTGCGTTGGTATATTGGGTGATCGGGGGAACATACGCCCTTGGCGGAGTGAGTGAATTTACCGCCCGCTTACCATCAGCTCTTTTTGGCATGGGCCTTATTCTTATCACCTACTTCTTTGCCAAACGCCTGGTGGGGGCTAGTATCGCCTTCATGGCTTCGCTGATGTTGACGTTAAACATTGAAACTGTAGCCATTAGTCGGATGGTCCTGACGGATCCTGAACTGGTGTTCTTTACCACCCTGTCCACCTTGAGTTTTTGGGTTGGCCTCCAAGGCACACACACAACCGACCGCAAGTTCTTTTGGCTCTTTTACCTTGGGATGGGGCTCGCGATGCTCACGAAAGGACCAGTAGGATTTATTATTCCCCTTCTGGCCGTGATTCCTTACTTATCTCTCACCCGCCAATGGAAAAAATTTTGGACTCACGGGTATCCATTACTGGGAAGCAGCCTGTTCCTCCTTATCGCAGCACCCTGGTATCTGGCGATGTTTGCTATTCACGGAGCCGAGTATGTGGCGGCAGCTCAAGCCCACACGACAGGACGGTTTGCCAATCCTATGGAAGGGCATGGCGGAACAATGTTGTTTTATGTGCCGGTGCTACTCCTTGGGTTTTTCCCTTGGAGCGGCTTGTTACCCGGTGCACTCTATCAAACCTTTCAACATTGGAAAAACACCCATAGAGTCAAGAGCGCCATGGCTGGAGAGTGGGAACCAAACCAACCACCATCCACTACCAACCCTTTGATTCTCTCTAGAGACTTCCAGGTGTTTCTCAGCCTTTGGATTGTCAGCATTTTTATTTTTTTTACCCTTTCAGCGACTAGGCTCCCTCATTATATTTTTCCCCTCTATCCAGCCGCTTCAATTTTAGTTGCACTTTTCTGGACGCAGTATTTTTCTCAACAGACAGACAACACCCTTCGCTGGGCCATGCGATTGGTGACCGGCATTGGCTTTACATTTGGACTGGTGTTGGCTTTCTTGCCCACAATTTATCACACTTTTCAGGACAAGATGTTGCAGGAGTTTCCCGGTGCAGCTTTATTGAATCCAGGCCTATGGCCCCTGGTAGCTGGGACCATTGTGATGGGTGCTGTGTTGGCCATTCGACATTTTAGTCTGAATGAACATCGGCAGGGCACGGCATTTGGATTGGCATGTGGAATGATGACCGGACTGCTTCTGATTATTCTGTTGCTACTGCTTCCGCAATACAGCACCTACTTCCTGAAACCGCCACAAGACCTGGCCAATATTGCCCGATTGAACCTTGGCCCTGATGATCGGTTAATCCAATATGGACGCAAGCGTCCCTCCCTGGTCTTTTACGCGCAACAGAAAATTCATCAAATCAATTCCGGAGAATTTGAAAAGTTTCAGCCGCATGCCAGTCACAAGGGAAAAACCATGATAATTTTACAATCCCATTTACGGTCCGAATTGCCGGAACCATTTTCCCACTATCCCCTGCTCCTCAATCAACATGGATTTTCCCTGCTCTCCAGCCAATCGATGTTGCCATAAAAAAATGCGTGACTTGTCGCTAGTCTCTCGTTGCTAGAGGAAAAGAAAATTCCAGTCCTTTACAGACTAGCGACTAGGGACGAGCAACCAGCGACTAAGCCTGAGAATGCGGCAGGTGGACTTATTCAACATCCTGGTAGGAGGCGGTCCGAGATTAGTGATCGTAGCGAGGTTGTGTCGGGTTGAGACAGATTTTTCGATCGTTTGAGGCGAATAGTGGTTCTATTTAACGAAAAGGATTGGAGAATCTGGCCAAAACCGGCGCAACCGTAGTAGATCAATCTAATCTGGGACCGCCTCCTATATGAGAGGAAGCCCTCCTTTGATTCCTTGAAGAATCATCAGGAATGCAATCACGGCACCTCCCACCAAACCCTCTTTCACCCATGGCCATATGGTCAAACCTTCTCCATCCCCATCTCCCTTAGCCGTTTGGTCCTGATACAGGTGACTATCGAGCAAAGGAGGCCACCCCCAAAGATCCTTATGAACCATCCAGGTTACCATCGAAAGCCCGGACACCCCCACCAGAAGCCACGATTCTGTGAATAAGGCCATGCCCCCCGAGATACAAAAGGTACCAAGAAACTCAGGTAAGGAAATTTTGCTTTTGGCCACCATCCCTTGATGAACTCTGAGAAAACGGAGACCTATACCTAGAATCGCCAAAAAAATTCCCATGGGGAGCATGCCGGGCATGCCATGCGACTCCATTTCCCTGTTCACCATGACCCAATACACGGACACACTCACCACTAACAAGGGAACGGCTTTCGGGAACGCCTGCAATAAAGATTGACGCCAATCTTTGAGAGAACGTGACCAGATATATCCCAGGATATAACCCAAAAAGGCCCCAGCTAATACATCTGTGGGAAAATGCGATTCCCGGCCCACACGGCTGATTCCGACAAAGAGGGCCACTCCATACCACAGCCAACTCCCATTGGGAAAATATTTGGCCAATACAGTCACGACGGCAAACGTGGCTGAGGTGTGGCCGGAGGGAAAGGCATCTAAACCTCCCGTCAGGGAAGGTCCAAATTGAAAAGGGTCCTGGTGTGTAAATCTGGGGCGAGGCCGACCAATAAGATGTTTAGGAATCTGTGCCAGACCTCCGACGATCACATGAGCCAAGAAGGTATCCCAACCTGCCTGACGCCACTCGGACCGTTTGAACCCATACCCCGCCACTAATAGGCCAATGCTCACGGAAACCAGGGTAACGCCATGGCCTAGCTGATTACCAAGGTCCCCTATCTTTTTGATGAGGGGATGTTCGATCGATCGCACAAACAAAATCGTCTGGTAATCCGTTTGTGCAAGGACAAGGAGCGCAACAATAAACACTACACTGGATAACAGAAAAGCCAGGAAAGATTTCAGAAGAATGCCCCTGGAATAGGTAGGACGTGTCGTGTGAGAGAATTCATCCACCGAAGGACCTGAGAGACAATACCTTGGACCATATCGCACCAAGATTTGGGTCGGATTTGGACGGAACGATTGAGAAACACCCGAGGCATAGCATAGCTATGGTGAGGGTGTTTCGATTGAGGCCCGTTCAAAGATGGCCCGAAGATGGGATGAGAGATGTCCAAGTTATTGTCTCTCAGGTCCTAAGAACATGAAGAACGAAATTTGATCATTCGTCAATGGCCATGCATTCAGAACAACGTTCACCCCTCCAGTACCCTTAGGTCATA
>CAZKRH010000267.1:0-4609 GCA_964555115.1 uncultured Nitrospiraceae bacterium
GAAAGCACATTGAAAAAGATGGAGCGTTGAAACGGCGTTTTCAACCCATTTATGTTCAACCCCCTTCTGTGGATGAAACCATTCGAATTCTTCAAGGATTGCGAGATCGGTATGAAGAACATCATGGGGTAGAAATCACTGATGAAGCGGTCATTGAAGCGGTGAAATTATCCGACCGGTATGTGACCGACCGCTTTTTACCAGATAAAGCCATTGATCTGATTGATGAAACCGGGTCACGGGCCAAACTGCAGGCCTATGCGTTACCACCGGAACTTAAATCTCTAGAACAAGAGTTAAAGCGGGTAGCTCGGGAAAAGGAATTGGCTATTGGATTACAAAGTTTTGAAGAGGCGGTGAAGTATCGTGAAGAAGAAGAACGCCTTCGAAAACTTTTAGAGGAAGCCAAAACTGAGTGGAAAAAGAAAAAAGAAGACAATAAACCGGTCATTACGGCAGAAGAAATTGGATATGTTGTGTCAAAAATGACCGGTATTCCGTTGTTTAAACTCGAGGAAGAAGAGTCCTCCAAACTTCTCCATATGGAGGAGTATCTCCACAAACGCATTGTGGGACAAGAGGAAGCCATCTCGGCGGTTTGTCGAGCGATTCGACGTTCCCGTGCTGGGCTAAAAGATGTCAAGAAACCGATTGGGTCCTTTATTTATTTAGGACCGACTGGTGTGGGAAAAACGGAATTGGCTCGAGCCTTAGCAGAATTTCTTTTTAATACGGAAGATGCCCTGATTCGAATTGATATGTCTGAATACCAGGAAAAGTTCACCAGTTCTCGACTCTTTGGGGCTCCTCCGGGGTACGTTGGATATGAAGAAGGGGGGCAGCTCACAGAAAAAGTTCGTCGGCGCCCTTATTCGGTCGTGTTGTTTGATGAAATTGAAAAAGCCCACCCCGATATATTCAATGTGTTATTGCAAGTGTTGGATGATGGGGTGCTGACGGATAGCTTGGGAAGAAAAGTTGACTTTAAAAATACAATTTTAGTAATGACCTCAAACGTAGGTACTCGCTTCATTCAAAAAGGTGTGTCTCTTGGCTTCCAAAAAGAGGAAGGAGAGGATAGTCAAAAGCGAATTAAGGAGGAGGTCTTAGCTGAGCTTAAACGGACTTTTAGCCCAGAATTCTTGAATCGTATTGATGAGTTAGTGGTCTTTCATCCATTGGATAAAACGCATCTGTTTATCATCGTGGATATTATAATTAAAGATTTGAATGCACGATTGGGTGAGCGGGGTGTGCATTTGCTTATTGATGATGAAGTCAAACAATGGCTCATTGATGAAGGGTATCAGGCTCAATATGGCGCCCGACCGTTGAGACGTACCATTCAAAAGCTGTTGGGTGACCCATTGTCAGAAGAACTTCTGAAGGGCCGGTTCAAGGAATCCACAACGCTCAAGGTTGTGTTACGAGACAACGCGCCAACCTTTGTGGAAGAAGAAGCCATGGCGGGAGTGTAAGCCCTGAAAAAAACTTACGGGGTGGCGTAATACATTTTCGGAATGGGCATGTTCGTGAGTGTTTGAGTTTTCGTGTTTGCCGACGACAGTTTCAGAAGAATATTATGTGGGAAATGTTGGGTGCTGGAGGCTTCATGACCAGCACCCATTTTTCTTTTCCACTCATTTCTCTCACCGTTCTTTTTCCATGTATCCAGTATGATTTCTCATTGTTCTTAACCGCATGTTTCTAGGATAGGGTGTAACTTTTTATCATGTCCTCTTGTATTTTGGGAATTGAAACCTCTTGTGATGAAACCGCGGCGGCGGTCGTGAGTTTCGAGGGGACAGTTCTCTCCAATGTGCTGCAGTCCCAACATGCCATTCACGAACGGTTTGGAGGAGTGGTTCCAGAACTTGCCTCACGTCAGCATTTGGAAACCATTGAGGTGGTGGTTCAAGAGGCATTGGATCAGGCTCACGTGGGTTGGGATGATGTGAAAGCTGTAGCTGTGACACATGGGCCTGGCTTAGCGGGAGCCTTGGTGGTTGGCGTGAGTTTTGGCAAAGCGTTGGCCTATGCTGCTCACATCCCTGTCATTGGCATTCATCATTTACAAGGGCATATTGCTTCTGCCTGGATTGATAACCCGGAGTTCCCTTTTCCTTGTGTGGTATTGGTGGTGTCCGGGGGGCATACTCATTTGTATGGGTTGCCCGATGCCGATCATTGTCAACTCTTAGGGCGTACGATTGATGATGCGGCTGGAGAAGCGTTTGACAAAGGCGCTAAAATGCTTGGCCTCAGTTTTCCTGGAGGGCCGGCTTTGGATCGGTTGGCCTCTCAGGGAAATCGCGAAGCCGTTCATTTTCCAAGACCGTATCTCCATCGAGGAGGACTAAATTTTAGTTTTAGCGGAATCAAAACGTCCCTGTTGTATCATCTCCGGGATCAAAAAAAGTCAGGGGTACCTTTTTCGGAGTCTGATATTGCCGCTAGTTATCAAGAGGCTATTGTGGACGTTCTTGCGGCCAAGGCGTTCAGGGCCGTTCGGCAACATCACGTTCAAGCTCTGGCTGTGGTAGGTGGGGTTTCTGCCAATTCTCGGCTTCGACACGTACTCAAGGAACGGGCAGCTGTCCAAGGCATTCAATTGGCTATGCCCTCCGGGGAATATTGCACGGATAATGCGGCGATGATTGCGGCAGCTGGGTTACAGGAATTTAAAAAGGGGCGTGTGGCATCTTGGGATTTGGAAGCCATGGCTAGTATGAGCTCTCTCCCATTATCTGAAACGAGTACAGAGAATAGTTCGCTGAGCCTGTCGTAGGAGGACAACACTATTTCAGCACCGTGTGGCAATGTGGGTGGGTTAAAAGCCAGCCAATTACAGAGGCTGGAGCGATTGTTTCGTCGTCGGGTTCCTGTTGATCAAGTGATTACGCCAGAATTAGCGAAAACGTGTAGTGAGCTTTCCTATGAAATTCGCCGGCAAATTGGCCTATTGATTAATCGGAGAGGGAACGTGGAATCCGTCATTGTGGGAACTGACCGCCAGTTAGTGTTGCCTCTCCTTTCCCAAACGCAATCTCGTTCTCAAATGCTGCGGGGCGTGAGACTCGTGCACACGCATCTCAAAAATCAACCGTTGACGAAGGATGATCTGACAGATTTGGCACTGCTTCGATTAGATCTCATCGTCGCGATTGGCATAGAACGGGGAGGAGGGTTGGGTGATATTTCCGTCGCGCACCTGTTGCCTCACAATTCCAATGGGAAAGCTGTGGAGGAACTCAAACCATGTGCGTTTCATGCGTTTCACATGGACTGTGGAAATTTTGTTCAAGACTTAGAAAGTGAACTGACTCGAGCCACCTCGTCGCGAATGGTCAAAGGGGACCATCCTGCTGCTATTTTGGTGAGCGTGGGAACGAAGGGTCGCTTGGTGCAGGAAGAACGGCTGGCAGAATTGAAGGAGTTAGTGATCTCCCAAGGTATTCAAGTCCTGGGAAGTGTTCTTCAACGACCGCATGAACTCAATCCGAAGTATTTGTTAGGAAGTGGGAAAATAAAAGAGGTGATTATTTCTGCCCTTCAGTCAGGAGCCGATCTTCTAATTTTTGATCAGGATTTATCTCCCACGCAATTGAAATCGATTACGGATCTGACTGAAATGAAAGTGTTGGATCGAACACAATTGATACTGGATATTTTTGCCAATCGGGCGCATTCTCGTGCTGGGAAAATTCAAGTGGAGTTGGCTCAATTACGGTATTTGTTACCTCGGTTATCCCAATCCAGCACCGCGTTTTCTCGTTTAGGGGGTGGAATTGGGGGAAGAGGGCCAGGAGAAACGAAACTGGAAACGGATCTTCGCCGTGCGCGTGATCGGATTGCGCATTTGGAACGCGAACTTCGAACTGTGGCGCGACAGCAGGATCAACGACGATTGAATCGCAACCGTCACCACGTTCCGGTCATCTCCATTGTTGGCTATACTAATGCCGGAAAATCGACATTGCTCAATGCGTTGACCGATAGTACGGTGTCGACCAAAAATCGACCGTTTGAAACTTTGGATGCTGTTACCAGGCGATTACGGTTTCCTGATCAACACGAGGTCGTCTTGTCCGATACCGTGGGATTTTTACGAGACCTTCCCAAGGACTTGTTGGAGGCCTTTCGAACTACACTCCAAGAACTGGAAAATTCTGATCTGTTACTCCATGTGGTTGATATTAGTGCGAAGGATTTTGAGCAACAAATAAAAGCGGTGGAGGGGATTTTAACGGAGTTAGAGCTCGATCATATTCCAAGGGTGTTAGTCTACAATAAATGTGATCGGTTATCTCAAGAGGAAGCCAGAGACATTTGTCAGCGTCGACAGGTATTGGGCATTTCGGCACTCCATCCTTCCACGCTTGCCCCGCTCTCTGAATTATTGGTGAATAATCTGGAGTGGGATGGGGTGTTCAAGGCCTCCGCTTCTGGCAAGAAAGAATCTTCCTCCAGCACATGGTCCACGGAAGAGCCCCCTAGCACATTGCCGATAAATGAGCGCTTTCAGCTTATCTTCAATTTCCCAAAATCCTTTTGGTAGACGAAGCGCCACCTCCCGATGACGATGATTGACTGACCGCATCTCTACACT
>CAZKRH010000268.1:0-8571 GCA_964555115.1 uncultured Nitrospiraceae bacterium
CTTGGCCGACAAGGGGAAGCAACAGTTTGACGACGTCCTCAGCGGCAGATCTATCGAAACCATCATGTTCACCGGAAAAAAGACGGACCCCTGCATCTGATTTTTTTATCCCTTCACTCGTTGAATCAACAACCATGGTGAGTTCCGGTTGAATCAAGGGATGAACCCTTTGAGTAACCGCCTTCATCCCACGTCCACTCATGAGGACAACGGGCGTGGCCCGTTTGTGTACACAATCGATGAGACACGTGCTCAGACACACCATATCTTCTAAAACAACCAGAGCCCTGACTCTCCTCCTCCCAAGAAATAATGCACTCGCGAGGCTCATATTAAAAGGTGGAGCCGCTACGTTCACCTTAGAATACCGACCGGCTAACATGTGCCTTGTCGTGGGATCAGCCGCACACAAGATAATCCCCAGCCTCTTTCCACAATCCTGCAACTGTTCAAGAACAGAGGTGATGGCTTCAAATGCCTCAAGGGATTTTCCTACAAAAAGGATGGTGGGTTCTTTCTCTCGGGAACCCAACCCCATACGGGCTCCCATTGTGTTTAGCCATTCGCTCATCGATCTATAGTATTCCCATTATGGTCGCCAAAACGCTGCTTATGCCTGGGCGCAAACTTGCCACCTTAACCGGTCCGTATTTGCTTGGCTGGAGCAGAAATCCTACGACTCCTTGCTTTTCAATAAACACACGACAAAAGAGGAATGTCCTCCACACTTCTTATTGCCATTTCACATCGACCTGTCCAGTTTTGAGATATTCCGCAATGATATGCGCGCCTCGCTCAGCCACAGATGTATTGCCAAATTCAAACGTGTAGGCAAAAGCACGACGCTGTACATCCTCATATTGAGCATGAGAGTCAAATGCCTTTTCCAGCGTTTCTTCAAGCTGGGACACCTGATCTATCACAGGGCCAAAATTCCAATGGTAATAGGAAGGGTTTTCATGTTGATTCACTTCATGGGTATTTAAAAATACACAAGGCCGTGGTTCAGCCAAAAACTCATAGACCTGACTACTGACATCCCCTAAATATATATCCGCCGCCTTGAGATAAGTCATATCCACAGAAGCCCGACTGCTGAGATCAATGAGGACCCCATTGTCACTTTTGTATTTTTTCGGAAAATGGGACCCCTTTTTCCAAGACCTCCTAAACAGTAGTACGTGTGGGGCAAAGATCAAGTTGTACTGCTTATGCCCATAAAATAAGTCCAGAACATTTCGCCCCATCTTTTCCCAAGAAGATAGATGAGGAGCATGGTGGGGATTATACAGAACTGTCAACTTATCATTGTCAAACAACTTGCGTTTCTGAATCCCCAAACCATCAATAGCCTCAAACTTGGGATACCCGGAAATCGCCCAACGATCATGGGGCAAATGCCCAGCTTCTTTTAGGCCCTCAACATACTTTCGTCCCGGTAGGAGAGTCAAATCAAAATGTCCAATTCTGGGATCAAACGATCCACCGCCTAATCGATTATCCCCAGCCCCATGCACGACCCGAATAAACTTTACCTGTGTAAACCCTTGTAGTTTACGAAGCTGAAGGGTCGTCATCTCAGGGGCCACCAAGGCGTCAAATTGAGATAAACGATCAGCATTCACTCGTAAGGCTACCGGCTTCCGAAGAAAAATCCATTTCGACAACAATGGATCAATGACTTCCAGAAAAAAAGGGACCTGTAATTTTTCAAACACACATCGGTGGTTCCGATACCCGGAGCCAATGTCTTGGGCAAAGTCTAGTTCTCCCTGTGTGGACCCGAAGATGACGACGTCACTGTCTTGGTATTGTCGTGACAACTCGAAGGCATAGGGAACAACATGAGGTACTTGATGGAGGTCGTAATGATTGAGAAGGAACCCAATCTTCATGAGACCACAGCACCCCTACCACAGTGATATCCTTGGGGCAGGATCACCATCCTTAATTGGTGAGGGCCAATTTACGGAGAGAGGAAAACTCCTGGCAAATATGGTGTATTTGTTCGTCAGAATGTGCAGCACTCACACTGCATCGCAGCAGACTCATTCCATTCGGTGTCGCCGGAGGCACCATCAGATTGACATACACCCCCCCCTGCAATAACTCTTTCCACATAACCAAAGCCTGCTCTTTATTGGGAATAATGGCCGCGACGACCGGGGTAATTTCTGGTCCCAGGGTAAACCCCATTTCCTGCAACCGTGTGTACAAGGTTCGAGAATTTTCCCATAACCGACTTCGCAAAATGGGCTTAGTCTTTAACTGCTGAAGAGCGGTTCTTGTGGAAGCTACCACCGAAGGACACAGGGATGCAGTAAAAATATATGGTCGGCTCATATACCGAATCAATTCTAATTCTGGGCGAGGACTGACACAAAACCCTCCCGTCGAACCTAAGCTTTTACTAAACGTCCCCACAATAAAATCGACTTGTTTCTCAACCCCAACTTCCTCAGCCAATCCACGACCTCTCGGGCCCAGCACCCCAAGAGAATGAGCTTCATCAACCACGAGATGAGCTCCAAAGGATTCCTTAAGCTCAACGATTTCTGCTAACGGGGCTCGGTCACCCAACATGCTATAAATTCCTTCGACCATAATGAGGGTATTGGTGACCTTTTCCCCCAAACGACGTAATCGCTTTTCCAAATCAGTGGGATCATTGTGGCGAAACCGGACAATTTCTGCGCCACTTAACCGACAACCATCATAAATACTCGCGTGACTATCGGAATCAATCAGGATGACATCCCCTGGTCCAGTTAAACTGGATAACACTCCTAAATTCGCTTGATAGCCAGTTGAAAACACAATGGCAGCGGGACACTCGAAAAATTGAGCAATTTCCTTTTCTAATGCGAGGTGTCCACCAAACGACCCATTAGCCATCCGTGACCCTGTCGTACCTGTGCCCTCCCGAGCGAGAGCGGTGCGTGCGGATTCAATACATTCTGGATCAAAGGTCAAGCCGAGATAATTATTTGTCCCAGCTAAAATCGTACGCTGGCCATTCACAATGGCTTCAGTAGGAGAAATAATTTCCTCCACCACTAAATTAAATGGATCAATTCCGCCTTCCAACATCTCTTTTCGAGCGTTGGCAATCGTTTGAAATTTGTCATAAATCGACATCTAACGAGACCCCAATAGTTTTTGAATTTGTTCAGCAAGATCCTTCACTGTCAGGACGTCCGGAAGAATATTTAAAGGAACCGAAATATCAAACTTATCTTCTACTTGAGAAAGCAATTCCATCACTTGCATGGAATCTAAACTCAGGTCCAACACGAGTCTGGTGTTTTCATCTATCGATTGCCCCTCCTTGGCAAAGGGGGCCAGTAATTTAGTGAGCTGTTCTACAATGGGCTGGTCATCTGACATGGCATCCACTCTTCCTCAAGTTCCCACAACACCTTCCATTCAACGCGATATTATAACCGTGTCGAAACAATTTGCCCACCTGGGTTCAATACTTGAGCCACTCCATCTTTTAAGGAAACGGACGGCTTCCATCCCAAGGTCCGATCGAGTTCCGAATTGTCACACACCCAATTCGGATATCTCAGCTCCCGGACTTTCCCCATAGTCAGCATGGGCTCATAATGGAATACAGCCCCAAGCCGCTCATTGATCTTCGCCAAGGCCTGAAGTATTCCGGCAGGAATATACAAGGGAATGGTTGGACCTTGAGCGACTATTTTGCACACGTCTTGCCAACTGTATCCACCCGCATGACCATCATCAAGTTCACAAGACCTTCCGTTCGGTTCTCCACGATCAAGCCATAACACCACGGCTTTCACTAAGTCCTCCACAAATAACATTGAAAATCTCGCGTCCTTGGGTCCCAATTGTATTCCAACACCACGGCGAATCCATTGGAATAAGGGTCGCAGGTGACGATCCCCAGGCCCATACACGGCTGGTGGGCGAAAGGCCACCCAAGGCATTTTTCCCGCTGAGGTGGCCAAAGCATTCTCCCCATCCCGTTTACTCTTAGCATACAGTGACAATTCTGGATTTCTAGCTGCCAGGGAAGAAATGAGCACGAAGCGAGGAGAGGGAGTCATTCCAGCTGCTAATGTTGCTAATCGGGAGACCGCCTCAACATTAACACGATGAAATTTAGAAGGATCATTGCCTTGGACAAGACCAGCACAATGAATGATGGCATCCGCTCCCTGAATTAAGGAACGTAAACTATCCTCATCTTCAAGCATACCTTGAACAACCCCACCTTGAAAGGAGTTGGGGGATCGCTTGTAGGTGTCGGGACGGATCAGGACTCGAACCCGCCAACCTGCTTGTTCGAGTCCTTTCCAAAGGGCTTGGCCGATAAAACCCGTCCCTCCGGTTAATGCGACTATTGGGGACATTAGAATGTAGAGCTAGAGAATTTGTGAAACGCTGAGGGCTTATTATTGGGAATCCACACTCACGCCAACGGGAATGAGTTGATCCCAATTAACCCGTTTGAGGAAATCCTCTCGTGCACGGGCACGAGACAGTTTGCCAGAAGAAGTACGAGGTAAAGTTCGGGGAGGAATTAACTCAATGAAACATTCAGTGCCCACTTCTTGATAAATTAATGCCCGTAGGTCTTCAACTAACTGCTCACGCTTTTGTTGGTCGGACTCTCGGCATTGAACGACGACGACCGCTGTTTCTTTCCCATCTGGGCCTTCAGCAGAAAAGGCAGACGCATCACCAACTCGGACAGCAGAGAATTGTTCTGCGAGATACTCCAAATCCTGAGGCCAAATATTTCGGCCATTAATGATAATCAGATCCTTTTCCCGCCCAATGATGACCAAGTGATCATCTATTCGATAACCAATATCCCCAGTATTTAACCATCCATCAGCAGAAAGAACCTCTTGAGTGGCGATGGGGTCAGCAAAATACCCGGTCATCACTCCCGGTGACTTGACATAAAAAGTGCCACAATGGCGGTCTGGAACAACCTGACCAGCTTCATTGCGCACTTCAACTTCAGTACCAGGTAATGGCTTTCCACAACTCACAATACCAGCTGTACGTACATGATCAGTAGAAACAGACCCATTGACCGGTAAGGCTTGGTTAAACAAAGCCAGATGGTCACTATCCACTCGATCAATTTCAAGACCTGTATCCAATGGGGCGAAACTCACGGCCAGGGAACATTCTGCCATCCCATAACAAGCCACAAACGCTTGTTTGTTGAATCCATTTGGCTTCAGAGCCTCAGCAAACTTGATCAAGGATTCCCCTCGAACAGTTTCCGCGCCCACCCCTGCCACTCGCCAATGACTCAAATCAATTTCTGCATGATCTTTTTCGCCCAATCGCCTCCAGCACAATTCATAGCCAAAGGAGGGGCTAAATGAAATAGTCGCTTGACTTTGAGTCATCAGGTTGAGCCATTGCCGAGGTCTCATCGCAAAATCACGGGTAGACAAATAATCGACCGACAATTGAGAGGCGACAGGACCCAATACAAATCCTACCAAACCCATATCATGGTAAAAGGGTAACCATGAAACACAGCGATCACCAGACCTGACTTGCAAACCATCTTGAATAATACCCAAGAGATTATTCAGCACGGCCTTTTGGGTAATCTCAACACCCCGGGGCCATCTGGTACTTCCCGAGGTATATTGAATATAGGCAAGTTCTGAATCATCCAGAGGCATAAGCTCACCCGTATACTCTGGTAAGCTGGCAAAAACTTCAGGTCCCCCCAACATGTGAAGATGCAATCCGTGAGCGGCTTCCTCAAGAATAGGAACCAAATCATTTGGTGCTACTGCCAATGACGCCTGGCAATTCAACAACAACCGGCTTAATTGCTTGACATAGGATTCATGCCCACCCAAGTGAATGGAAACGGGAAGAGGAACCGGAACAAGGCCGGCATACTGACAAGCAAAAAAGAATCGAAGAAAATCAGGAGTGGTATCAGCGACAAGGGCCATTCGTGAGCCACGCGGAAGGTTAAGGGTTACAAGCCTCCGAGCAAGGCCAATGACCTGGGTCTGTAATTCCGAGTAGGGAATACTCGCTGAAAGCTTTCCTCTACTCGAATAAAAATTACACCCAGACTTGCCTTGAGCAGCATACCCCAGGGCCTCTGATAAATTTGAAAAATCAGCGGGACGAAGAGGCAATCCACTATCGGTTGGCGTAGACACACCCTGCATGTATCAGTTCCCCCTGCCTATTGAAAATCTTGTTGAGAAAAGGTCGAAAAACACAAAAAAATTGGGCTATTCACAAAAATCTCGTATTTTTAGCTCAATTACCTCAAAAACGCAATTATGAAATATTATCGTGAGGTAAGAATGTCCGAATAATGTAGACATTCGTTCGCCCATTCAAATAAGAATGCAAGTTTTTCAAGTTACGGAAAATGCATATCCAACTAGGAAGTTCTGTCAATGGGATGTTGGTATTCATTCTAAAATACCAAGCAATTTATTCGTAAATTAAAAAACTTACACTACTAAACCAAAAACAGACTATAGAAATTCAAAACTTTAAATAAGCAAAACCAATGCCAAAACAGAATTGTTTCGTTAATGTAAGTTACTGTTAATTATGGTGTTTTTTCACTATTTATTACCAAAAAACACAAGTTACCCTTCTCCACCGTAGTAAAAATACATCACAATTGCGTCTCTTATCCAACACTTTGTCGACACATTTTGTAATTTTCCTCTTAAAAATTACATAAATATTGAAAAATAGTTATGTTTTTCAACGAAAATTTAATCAGGTTGTAATGGTAAGGTTCATCATAAAACGAAAAGGATCAAGGAAGGACCCCGCTAGATCTTATGGGTCCTGAGATCGTTCCCTTCACATCAATAGATCTGTTTTTTATTCTGATATATGGAGAGGGCTACTCCTGACCTTAAAAGTATTTTTCTTTTAACCAATGGTGTGTTCCAAAGCGGTCTTGAAGGTAGATAAAATTTTTCGGTTCATTTCAGATACCGTAGGATTGACCTGTTTGAAGTCCGGAGGACCTGACCAGCCATAATCATGAAATTCTTGACCTTCAAATGATTGGACCTGGGCATACCTGGGGATCACATGAAAATGCACATCAGGATCAACCATCATGAGCATCAAATAATTTATTTTGTCATATCCAAAGGCTTGAGAAAGACCTTGTTCGATGTGCCTCACAATGTGAGAGAGTTCATGGAATGCCTCGTCACTCAACATTGAAAAGGCACTAGCCTGCTCAAGAGAAACAAGAACAAGAGCTCCTAAGGTCACTTGCTGAGGACGTAAAAGAAGAACCCAATGGCCATATAATTTGACGCGAGTTTCAGGATCCCCAAACTTTTGTTGTGTCGCATTCATGGCGAAACCTCCAGATGTCCTTTTGGTCGATACATTAATTCCTAGGATATAAAGAAATTTTCCCTAGGTTACCCCTGCATTCTGGTCTGAGCGATTTCCATATAAAGTTGGAAACCTTGCAGCCCTCTTTTGAGGGTGGAGGTGAAAAAAATTATGAGCCGAACGCTTCATAACCCCTTGCCCCAAAAATGTGAGTCTATCAATCTTGCACTCTAGAAAATGATACAACGCACCCACATGCTTGTGTTCAGGTCCCCCCCCTCCTATAATGCCGTGACTCCTCATTCCTACGTAGAAAAGGTACAAAAACTCCATGCCATTTTGGAATAACTTTTGGGTCAATCAAAAACATTACCTGAATCGGATGACCCTTCGCCAACTCACGATTGCGTATTTTCAATACCCTGCGATTCTGACCTATATCTTCCTCTTAGGAATAAGCATCTATATGGCTTTACCCTTTGACAATCAGGTTGGAAAATATTTCTGGAGTTCTCAAATTATTGCAGTCATCGTGGCGATTCTAGTGTATCCCATGATTTGGTATCTGTTACATCGCTATATACTCCATGGAAGGTTTCTGTACCGATCACCAAAAACAGCGGCAGTATGGAAACGGATTCATTTCGACCATCATCATGATCCCAATAACTTGGCAGTCTTGTTTTGGGCCCTCTATACCCCTTACCGACCGTAGCTCTTGTGACCATTTCAGTGGGATACCTGATCGGGGGAATGTCAGGCGCTTGGGCCGCATTGGCAGCAGGCCTAGGTACGACGTTGTTTTATGAGTTTTGTCATTGCATCCAGCACCTTCATTACCTTCCAAAATCCAAATTTTTACGGAAGGTCAAACGATTGCATTTGCTTCACCATTTTCATAACGAGACAGGGAACTTGGGCATTACCAATTATTTCTGGGACCGAGTTATCGGAACATTTTATAATCAATCAACAGATGTTCCAGCCAGCCCAACGGTCTCTAATCTTGGATACCACGAAGAAGAACGCCAACGTTACCCTTGGCTCGCCAAGCTTTCAAAACATACCCCCTGAACCTCACTCCCTCATTCGGTAATGCTGCTTGGCTCTCAATTCCCTACAAATTATTGAAGTGAAGGGTAAGAAAGCCCTTGAGCAATTTATTCGTCTACCTTGGTCAATTTACCACAATGATCCGACATGGACTCCTCCTCTACTCTTGGAACG
>CAZKRH010000269.1:0-1939 GCA_964555115.1 uncultured Nitrospiraceae bacterium
AAACATGGAACCATAGCCTTCCCAACTTGCAAAAAAGAGGGTGGGATTTGAACTGGGAGTTGTGAAGGGGATGTTCCCCCTTCATGGGGTGACCGGAGTGTAACGGAGGCGAGGGGGCCTGGCTCCCCAGCGAGAGCAGGAGGTTCTTAACCGCCTGCGACTTCGAATCCCACCCTCCCTGCCTTCACCAAGGCTTCGACTGGCAAGCCAGCCCAGGAGAACAAAAAGATCAGAACAAGGATGAGATCGTAATACACGTTGCGAAGGCTGCCCGCCGAAACCTTGGCGAAGGAGGGCTAACACCACCCCGGTAACAACAATAGGTTGCAAGGAAATTTCATTGGTAGATTGAAAGCTGTTTTTTGGCATTGCCACCTCAATTGCACGTCCCTAACTCACCACCGTCACCCGCAATGCAACTCCCTGCGAAATCATCCAATTCAAACTGACTTGGATATAAAGTCAAACGCCGAAACTATTTCCCCAATGGCACCAAGCCCGCTGATCTCCACATCAACAGTAACAAGAGTACCCGGCAACACCGCTTGGGCCGGTGGTACTAAATTTACCGAAATGACATGTGAGGTTGCCACGCCCAACCAGCCGCTGAAAACCAACATGGCCACACCGGTGATAAAAAATACCTCCCACTTCTTATGATAGACCTTCATCCCTAGGAGACAATAAATCTTTGTGTATGCCTTACCCAATCAAAACAGGAATAGGGACAAACTATTACTTTCTCAGGCAGTTGCCTTTGCCAACCAGGCCTGATAGGGTGGAGGGAATATATCATTAAATGAGCAAAATTCTGATACCATTCTATTGGAGAATTCCATGCATATCATCAAACCCATCTCGGATCTCCGAAACAAGGCCAATGAACTGTCCAAGCTGGTGCACACAACCCACAAGCCTGTCTTTATCACAAAAAATGGAGAGGGCGATATGGTTCTCATGTCGTTGGCCCAGTACGGGGAGCTTGAACAAAAGCTCCAACTGTATGGAAAACTCGCAGCCGCCGAAACTCAACGAGCAGCAGGCGATCGCGGCCGTCCTCTGAGCAAGATCATGAAAGACCTAAGGAAACGGATTGGTGAGTTCAAATAAGTATACAGTCCGACTCCTCTCCCTTGCGGAGCAAGACCTACATGATCTGATCACCTATGTGGCAGCCGAAAATGTAACGGCCGCACTGACCCTCGCCGACAACATTGAAAAAAAACTCCTCACGTTGAACGCGCATCCCTGGCTCGGGAAAATCCCCAATGATGAACAATTGGCCGCAATGGGGTATCGTGTCCTTGTAGTGGATAATTACCTGATCTTCTACAAAGTGACAGGGAAAACCGTCTACGTGTATCGTATTATCCATGGAGCAAGAGATCTTCCATACCTTTTAAAGGACCTCTAATTGATCAAGAAAAGGATCCTGACAACAGGTCCGGAAAAAGCCGACAAAGGCTTCTTGGTTTTTCACAATCAACGATTTGACAACACTCATGATCTTGAAATTCTCATTGATTCGGCAGCAACATTTAACCCTGATTTTTCTCAATACATTGAGACATCCGCTCGTTTAACCCCATACGCTGTCACATTTCGGAGTCAAGCCCAAAGTTAGTTGAAATTCTCCACGGCTCCCGGGTTCAAGTTACGCGGCCTTCTTGGTCGTGGGCATCTTAATGTTTAAGTCTCGTCGGAGAGCTTCCCGCAAGCGAGGCAAATGCCGATAGCCCTTCACCTTGCGGAGCCGTGGCTCAATATCCAGCAACGCTGTGGCCAACCAACGCTGCCGCTGATTCGAGTTCGTCCATCGATCCACCTTGGCACACCGCTCTTCGACCAAGGCATTGATGGACTCCAGGCAGTTAGTCGTTTTGAAGGAGGCCCCTAAGAGGGCAAACACGCCTAACCGATGCAGCGTCAACGTCTCCTC
>CAZKRH010000270.1:0-1729 GCA_964555115.1 uncultured Nitrospiraceae bacterium
AAGTAGGGTTATCCTGCGCACATTTTTCTTTTTGGAGCAAAGTATTTGAATTGGCAGTGGGCCACCGTACTGCGGGAAATGCGAAGCTATTGCTTTAGCTACGCCCCCAATAACCGAGAATATGATGAAACAATGTGCCCAGGGGTGTTCTGTAACGAATCGATGAGGTGATTGGTGGTATCTCCAGGACCCACCGTACTAGCGGTTGATGATAAGCAAACGAACCTGGAAGTCTTGGGTGCAATCCTCAAGTCAGGGGGCTACGAGGTTGCCACCGCGGCTGATGGCGAGGAAGCCTGGGAGGTATTGCAGCGACGAGGCCAGGACTTTCAGGCGATTTTGTTAGACCGGATTATGCCAAATATGAGTGGGTTAGAAGTGCTTGAGAAGATCAAAGCCCATCCAACCTTGTACGCGATTCCCGTGATCATGCAAACCAGTGCCGATGCCACACATGAAGTACTCGAAGGCATTCAAGCCGGAGCGTATTATTATTTGACCAAACCCTATCAGAAAAAAATCTTGCTCGAGATCGTTCAAGCGGCCATTAAAGATTTCATGACTCAACGATCACTTCAAGAAGAAGTTCGGCAAAATGCCCGAACCTGGAGTTTTCTCGAATCTGGGATCTTTCGATTTCGCACGTTGTCTGAGGCTAGGGAGCTGGGCACTCTGCTGGCCAATGGATGCCCAGAGCCTGGACGGATCGTATTCGGGTTAGCTGAATTACTGGCCAACGCGGTGGAGCATGGGAATCTCCAAATTTCGTATGAAGAGAAAAGCCGTTTGGAGGAAGAGGATCGATTAGATGACGAAATCGAACGGCGTCTGACACTGCCAGAACATGCTGGCAAATATGTTGAGGTAACCTTTGTGCGTCGAGAGGGATGCATTGAAATCACGGTGACGGATCAGGGCAACGGCTTTGATTGGCAAGCCTATATATCTTTGGATGAACATCGGGCTTTTGATAGCCATGGACGTGGGATTGCCATGGCGGGGATGATGAGTTTTGATACACTTGAATACCGAGGAAATGGCAACCAAGTAGTGGGTACCATTTTCACCCCTTCCCAACCCTCCCCAGTATCTGTCATGGCGGTCGGTGCGATGGCGGATTGATCGGTGGCTCTTGTTCGACCCATTTTCCCCTTAGTTTTTCCCTAGGAGCCTGTCCCAGGTTAGACGAATCTCCTGCGGATGCGCGGGCTTTGGCCAGATCTTCCGATCCTTTCGCCTCAAACGACCGAAACATCTGACTCAAACCAGCACCTCCTCGTGACGATCGCTCATCTCGGAGAGGCTTCTGGTCCAGCCCGCCGGGTGGGTTCGCGCAAGAATCACTCCCCAAGTTTGGGCGCTGAGACGCCCGTCTGGCCAGGCGCGAGGACTGCGCATACTCCTCGAATGGAAGGGACGAGCAACGCCCTCAGGCGAGATGGATCGACGCCCAAACATACTTTGTGAAAGGTACATCATGAGCAATTATGACAAACAGACACCTTCTCTTGTCGGATTATTGGGAAAGAAATTAAAGGAAAATTCACCAAGGGCGAGAAAAAGGGTGACATTTTGCAGTAGAAGACAATACTCATGACCTCCGTCTCGGGAAGACGTGCGGAACACACGCGACCGTACGACACTCAGGGTTCGCGCAAGAATCACTTCCCATGTTTGGTCGTCCATCCATCCCGCCTGACGGCGTTGCTCGTCCTTTCCATAGGAGTAG
>CAZKRH010000271.1:0-1815 GCA_964555115.1 uncultured Nitrospiraceae bacterium
CTGAAGATGGAGCGACCTGGATTCCACAGATCATTATGGCAGCCAGAAAAAACGGAACCAGAGACGGAACTGTGAATTTAGAGAAAGGCATCATCGTACGGCCTCCTATGGTTACATACAATCATTTTGGCATTGGTTAACACCTGTGAGTTGATCCTACCATACTGGCTACCCTCACCGCGAAACATCCTCCTATCTCTTTTCCATCCCAGGGGAACAGGAATTTTAAAGGGCCTTTTTGGCTGGACAGAAAAGTACAAAAGAAGTCACCGGGGGGGGCGTTGTTGCACAATTGGCCAGTGATGGTGAGTGTCGTGACAATGGCTCATGGCAAAAGATGCTTATACTTTCCGATACCGTGTTCGTAATTGGTCCGATTATAATCAGGCCCTCATTGCTCGGGGCGGCATTACCTTCTGGATCGACGAAGTCCGTATGAACCCAAAGGACATCCAGCCTTGAGGTATCTGAAATACTCGAATATTTCGGGCGCCCCTTCCGGCCATGGTTATATTGCTCCAATTGGTTGTGAAGGCCGTCCTATCGGTATTCAAGACGTCCCGAGCAGGTCTCAAAACAGGTTTCTTGGATAGCTCAATATCACAAGCCCTTGAATCCTTAGCCCTTCTTCGATCCAGACCCGCTGACTGTGAATCAGCTGCTCTTTGCCATCCCAAGCCCTCTAGCTCGTGGGGGCAAAACCCTCATACCGGGAATGTGTGAACACAACCTCTGTTCATTGGGCCTCTGGCCGGGGCGATAGGACTGGAGTGGGGTCGGGTCTTGTACTGCCATATCTTGACCCCTCCTCATTTCATCCTTTACAACTTGTGAAGGGCCGGTTTGGGCTCTACTTGAATCATAATCAACACCAGTCTCCACTTTTTTATGTACGAAGAAGGTCATCAGCATGGATCACAACGCTCAGCCTTCAGGTAAGGAAGAGCCGCTTGAATTTCGAGACGTTGAAATTTCTCGAGAGCCCATTGAGCTCTATAAAATATTGAAATTCGAAGGGATGGTTGGCAGTGGAGGTGAAGCGAAGACTGCGGTCGCTGCGGGGCACGTCTTCCTCAATGGGCAAGTCGAAACGCAAAAGCGCAAGAAAATAAAGGCCGGTGATACGATAGAGTTCGCTGAACACAAAATTCGAATCCAATTTTCAACACCTCGTGGCCAGGAGAATCATGACGTCACAGGAACACCGACATGACCAATAACGATTGTCTGCGTCGCCTTCGCTATATCTTGGATTTGAGCGATTCCAAAATGATGAATATCTTTGCTCAGGCCAATCAGGAGGTGACACGAGCAGAGGTGAGTGCGTGGTTGAAAAAGGATGACGATGCAGATTTTGTGAAATGTCGTGACATCATGTTCGCCACGTTTCTCAATGGGTTGATTCGCGATAAGCGTGGCAAAAAAGAGGGTCCGCAGGCTGAACCCGAAAAACGGCTCACCAATAATATCATTTTCGTGAAACTGAAAATCGCCTTCAATTTACAAGCCGAGGAAATAGTGGCGATATTGGCCCTGGCTGATTTGCGTGTGAGTAAGTCTGAGCTGAGTGCCTTTTTTCGCAGACCTGACCACAAACATTTTCGCACATGCAAAGACCAATTTTTGCGGAATTTCTTGAAAGGCCTTCAACTGCAGTATTGCCACGAACTTGATCCCGATGACCTATTTCAATAGAAACCCCTTGAATGTCAAGACTAAAGGGGCCCGAAGGCCACATTCAACCCGGAAGTGCACCACGGGCTTCGCGAAAGACTTCGTAATATGGAAAGGTATGGGGTTAAGTCTTTCCTCAAC
>CAZKRH010000272.1:0-11547 GCA_964555115.1 uncultured Nitrospiraceae bacterium
CCATGGCAATTAAGCAATCGTCTGTGTCGTCGTCGGCAATGAGCACTGGAAGTCGATTGAAACCACGCATTGTCATGATGCCTCCTTCATGAAATAACCATTCTCTTTACATCAACAACGTAAAGCCTGGTGGAAGGTGAAGGAGTTGGAGGTGAGGAGAATACGGAAAAATGAAGAGGTCATCCTCTTGCCTTGATCCTATCGTGAGCCTTCAGCGATGACTCACAAAAAAAAACGCCCGTCTTGGGGGACGGGCGCAAGATAGACCACTGCAAAAGTTGCCATGTGGTAGCCAGGCGCACCCTGGGAAAATTTCTCCCAACTTAGGTTCCTTGGCTTTGCGTCCCATCCTCTCAGATGGTTTGCCTTTTTCACCTTATAGATAAAAGTATCGGAGTTTTAGAGGGAAACTTTAGCAGAAAAGTGGCGTGTGGATGACCGGTTTTGGTTCGAATAAGCTTGGGGAGTTCACCGGTAAAAAGAGGAAGGGAGAGGAATGGAGCAAAATAGAGTAGCTCCTTCTCATGCGTTGGGAACGGGTAACGATGAAGAAAGATTATGCAGGAAAAAAGGAAGAGGAAACCTGTAAGCAGGTACGAATACTTTGGATAAGCTCATCTGATTTAAAGGGTTTCTCAAAGAACGCCTGGGCATCAAAGGCCATGGCTTTTTCCCGTAACCCAGGCTGTTTGCTCGCGGTCAGGAAAATGAGAGGAACATCGGATGTCACTGTGGAATCTCGGAGTCGTTCGGCCACCGTAAAGCCGTTTCCTCCTGGCATTGCTATGTCCATTTAGACGACATCTGGGTGGGATTCCATAGCTTTACTCACTGCCATGACGGCATCGAATGCAACAATGACATCGAATCCTTGAGATTTAAGTCGAACGGTCAAGGCTTTGACGATTTTTTCATCATCTTCCAATAATAGAATTTTTGGTCTCATGGTGTACCCTCATTTAAAAAATCGGTAGAGGCATGGCAGAAATTTTGAAATCAAATTTCGGAGCCTCTTTCGCTACTGCTCATTCGGTGGTTCGACGAATCCTCTTAAGAATCAAAAGGAAGATTAAATGAAAAGATACTTCCTTTCCCAATTGGCTTTCGACTTGGAGGGTACCACCATGGAGCTTTACGACCTCTCTAGATATTCCCAATCCCAATCCTAATCCCCCAGCTTGACGATCATGTGTGTCTTGAACCTGGAATAATCGATCAAAAATTCTCTCTAACTCCGAAGCTGCTATTCCGCACCCGGTATCCTGGACCGAAAGAGCGATGAACGAGTCGTTCACTTGCTGTTGCCTGATGGTGACCGTGATACTACCGCCTGGACCAGTAAAATTAAGGGCGTGACTAATGAGGTTATTGAGGACTTGAGTAATTCGGGTTTCATCAATCTTCACGGCAGGCAGTGACGACTGGATTTTGTTTACTAAGATAATCCATTTTTTTCGGCAATAGGTCTCATTTTGGCCGCCACCCGGAGAGCCAGGGGTTCGAGAAATGTCAACTGCCGATAGAGGCTGAGTTTTCCTGTTTCAATTCTGGTGACATCCAGCAGGTCATTGATGAGATAGGTCATGTCATGAAAACATTCTTGGACCAGCGTGACATATTCTCGTTGTTCTTTGCCTAAAGGACCTGTCAAACCGTCTAACATGAGAGCAAGGAATTCCCTGCCGGCGGTTAAAGGGGTTTTAAGATCGTGGGCAACGATATGGTAGAATCGCTGAATTTCTTCAGTTTTTGCGTGGAGGGATTTGTTTGTTTCCTCCAGGATATGGCGCTGAGACTCAAGAGCTTTTCGCAATTCTGACTTTTCAAGAGCATTCGAAATGGCTCGTTTGAGGCTTTTACTGGATACCAAGTTTTTGGTGATATAATCCAAGGCTCCCTGACGCATGGCTTCTACGGCTACGAGTTCTCCTCCGGATCCCGTTAACATAATAATGGGAGTAGGATGAATATCGTTGGAAGATTCACGTAAAAAATCTAACCCCGTTTTTGCGCCAAGATTATAGTCCACCAATGCGACATCATAAGCGTTGTTTTTCAGGGCCTCTGTGCCCATGTCATACGAATAAGCCCAGTCGAGTGTATAGGGAAATTGTGGAATGTCCTTGATCATTTCCTGGGTCATGACGTAATCGTCTTCGTCATCCTCCACGAGTAAAATGCGAGTGGGAGAATCGATCATTCTATAAGACCTTCCTGTGAGACAGGGTTGTTTGAGAAAGCTATAGAAAATGTGGCATCTTCACCGAGTCGGCCATGCGCGGTGTTCGCAAGTTTCCAACCTTCAATGCCGGTGTCAGCTTCAAAAATCTGTAAGGCTGAATTGGGATCTTTCGTGAGATATCGCCGGTAGGAGGCTCGATCTTCTATGGAATCATCGACGATCAAGAGGGGTGGAGGCATGGTTGTTGGTACGTGTCCTTATGTAGGGAATGTGCTTTTGGTTTCCCAATCCCAGTCGTGAGAAGGGTTGGGTTTGGAAACTTGGATTGTGGTTCTACAGCCCCCCGATATTCTTATAAACCCAATGCTTGTGGAGTTCGTAATTGACTTTGGCTTCCTGGTGAAATGTTGCAAATCATGTCTTGTGTATTATTCTTTCTGAGGAGAAATGACAGTCTTGAGATTCAAATGGGTCTGAGGCCTGGTGATCATAGGGCTTTCTGGAGGATTGACGTTCTCCATGACCAATGCTTACCGGAGAAAATTCTCTATGGCGCTTGGGACGAGAGTTGGGCATTTGGCATCCCAGGGATTTTCTGCTCGTTCGTATTTTCCAGAGCAAAATATTTTATCATTCCTCGGGGGTTTAGGTAATTCCACACGCGTTGGGGGATTTGATTGGGCCGTAAACTTTTCACAATGGTGAGTGTGGTGTCTTCGCTCAGATTGAGAATGAGGGCTTCATTTTTTGGTGTTGTGTCGGAATACAGTAAAACCATTGGTTGCATGCGATCATGGGGATTAATAGTACAGACTATTCCGAGTGACTGATCGCTGAGTTCAACAATGGTACTGGGTGGATATACACCGAGGCATCGTACCAGAGCCACAATGGCCTCTTCCCAAAATTCCGTTCCCCGTTTACCATAGAGTGAGGAGACAGCTTCATAGGGGGTGAGACTTTTTTGAGGGTCAGGGCTATTGCAAAGATCATCGTAGGCATCCACGACCATGACGATTTTGGAAAAACGATGGATAGCGTCTGCTTTGAGCTTTTGAGGGTAACCCGTACCATTCATTCGTTCATGATGTTGCTGAATAACCGTGAGGCTGGGCGCAGGAACCCCAAAACCCTTTTCAATCATTCGTTTCCCAGCTAGTGGGTGATGTTTATGGGAGTCGTTTTTTGTGCGAGAAGACGAACCCATGGGAGGAGCTGTTGTTTCTTCAAGCAAGGTTTCACCAATATCATGGAACATGGCACCCATCCCCACCAGTTGAATATCGTCCTCGGTTAATCCGAGTTCACGGGAGACGACCATACTCAGGATGGCCGTATTGAGAGAATGGTAAAAATATTCATCCCCAATTTCATTCGCACCAGAAAGGTTCATTAAAGCGAGTATCGATCCGTCATTTCCTAAAATCGTACCTAATAAACCCAGCAACCGTTCTGCTTTTCGCACCCCCTTTACATACCCACAAGTGATTTCACGCATTAATTGCTTGTTTTCAATGAGCACTTCGGCATAGCTTTGTTCGGCTTGGATCAGTTGGTCCCGACGTCGTTCAAAGGCTTCCATGCGTTGGCGTTTATCTTCATCTATGCTCTCGGGTTCTGGGTTTTCTTCATCCAATAGGGCATCGAGATCTTCATCGTGAAGATTCCAATCTTCGGGTTGCTGTATTTCGGAAACCTGATTGGGATCTGGGTCTGAACGGTCGGAGTCAAAGAAAATTTTGATATTTCGAAGTGAGCGTAAGATCGTTAGCTCTTTATCTGTCTTTATTTTGAAAGTATTGGTGGGGAAGGGGTGGTTAAACCACGAGCCAACTAATTTGATAAATAAACCAATCCTAAGGTCTTGGGAATTTGCTCGTTCGAAAGCCATGGGAACTTTTTTTTACCGTACTCAGGGTTGAGTTAAAAAGTGGATAAAGGTGACCATCTTTCTATTCTATTTTCCAATCGGCAACTGAAGAAAGGTTCTTTAAAGATTACAAGGGCATAGAATGAGAAACCAAATTAAGTGTAAACTTGGAATAGAGAATTGAAACGGCGATCCCTGGTGATTTAGGTAAGTTTAGTGAGGTGTGTGGGGATTGATAGAGGTTGTTTGCTGTCTGTGAGAAAGAATTAGAAGAGATACCTTGTGGACACCTCTCCGTGTAGGGATTGGCCAATTGGGATGTCTTTTTATCTAGGTTTTCTGGCTGTCTCCTGTTCTTTGGGACATTATGGGGGTTTTCCGCCTACTCCAAAGGTTATGGATTGTCTTCGTAGATGGCCGTATACGGGACCATATCACACAAGCACCCATTTCCTTCACGATCAATCCACATGGCAAAGGTTCCGTCGTGATCAGGATCATGCCAATAAAAAAGTGGGTTTTCTTTTGTTTCCACGACGGAATTCCAATATTCATTGTATTCGGACAAGATGATCTGCCGAGCTGTCTTATAATCTACGATGCCATCGTCGTGCAACGAATAGGTTCGGATGTAGAAGCCGGTAATAATATTTACATCTTCCGAAATAAGAAAGGCTTCATCGGGTTCATGTGGTGGGGGAGCTGCAGATACGACACTTGGCATGAGGAGAAGAATAGCAAGGCAAGGCCAGATGGTTTTGGTTAGCTTGAAGGTGTTCATAATCCCTCCTGTTTATGCAGGCTAGGGGGTTTTTTAGGAACACTTCCCCAAAAAACCTTATTCCCTTGGAACGTCAACTGGTGAGGCTTTCTGTCAAAAAGAAATGTACAGGTGTTTTCTTCCATGACAGAGCCACGGATTTTCAAGTGAGATGACATCGTGACATCCTTAGGTGGGTTCGAGTGATAGTCGAGGAGATCTGAATACATATGGAGGAAAGGATTTTGGTCGATGAAGGGAAAGTAACAAGGCATGACCCGAACATCCCTGATTCTGGGAAAATTGGGGTGATGCCTTTGTGTGGCAGCTTGATAAGTCCAGCTGTCGCGTGAGATGGTCTCTTCCATCATCCTACCCTCCAGTGGCAGATGAGTGGGTGCGACTACTCCACTGGACAAAGCCTTTTGTGCTTGGCCCAGGGATTGTGGAAATGTCTTTTCTTTTTCCTATATCGGGAAAAATGAAATCTAACTTGATAGAAGAAAGGTTGATATGATCGGTGTTGAGGTTGGTTGGTCCTAGATGGAGCAGGCAAATGTTTGTGGGAGTAGAATGTTTTTGAGCACAAACAAAGGCCATCGCTAGGAAAGAATGACCACGTTGAAAACGGTAAATGATCAATAAGGGTTATGTCACGAAATGGAGGAGGATGAGGGTGAACGGTACACACATGTGTTTCATAGGGGCCGTTGTTTGTGGTATGGCCCTGTGGGTGGGAACTTTGGCCGTTGCGGAAGGAGGGGGTCTCAAAGAGGATCTTCTGGCAAAAGATGGTGGGGCTATGGTTCTCATTCCTGCAGGCCCTTTTCCCATGGGGGTTCCTCGTGGGGCTCGGGATGGAGGCATAGATGAACGCCCCAATCATGTGGTTGAACTCGAGAGTTTTTACCTGGATAAATATGAAGTGACGAATAGCCAGTATTTGGAGTTTATGAGGGCGACGGGACATCGTGCACCCAAACACCCTTCTGATTCGGCAAAAGACCTGTGGGTTGGAGGACTCATGCCGGAATCCATTGAGAACCTTCCGGTTATTAATGTGGATTGGTTTGATGCGAGAGCTCATTGTGATTGGGCTGAGAAGCGATTACCAACGGAAGCGGAATGGGAAAAGGGGGCCAAGGGGAACCATGATTGGCGGTTCCCTTGGGGAGATGTGGAGCCGACTCATAAACATCTTAATTTCAATCAAACCTGGCAAGGTGAACAAACTCTTGTGCCCGTGGGCATTTATGAAGCGGGGAAAAGTCCGTATGGAGTCTATGATATGGCGGGGAATGTGTGGGAATGGGTAGCTGATTGGTACAGTGCTGGCTACTATAAAATAAGTCCTCGCCGTAATCCCAAAGGTCCGGACAAGGGGACCTATCGGGTGTTACGAAGTTCAGGGTGGCAGGTTGAAACGCCTCAGGTCAGAATTTTTACAAGGGTCCAAAGTGATCCATTGAATCGTGATCATTCCACGGGATTTCGCTGTGCACGAGATGTTACGGAAGGACCTTAAGGAAATGCTAACCATTTTTACCAAATGGCATTGGAAAGAATTGATTAGGGGGGAATCTTTCCGGTCCCTTTCACGAAGATGTCACGGATTCCCCCAGAGTGGTTCTTACGGCTTGGAGTAGGTCCCCATGGGAAAAAGGCTTAGTCAAGGTCAAGGTGGCCCCTAATTTTTTTGCAATGTTTAAGACACCCGGGTATCGCTCATTCTGTCCTCCAGAATAGGCGATGATTTTGGCAGAAGGGTGCTTGCTTCGTAGTTCCTGTATCGTTTCTAGCCCTTCTTTGCCGGGCATGAGAATGTCCGTGACCACTAAATCAATATTGTGTGCTTTGAATAGGGCTAATCCCTCTTGTCCTTCCTGCGCGGTAAGGACCGTATGTTCTTCCTCCCCTAACATTTCTTGTATCATATTGCGGAGTTGTGGATTGTCTTCAATGATTAAGATTGTTGCCATAACGTCTAAACGTGCCTTTCATTCCTGGAGATCATTCACGTGTTGAGGAGAAAACGTGAGGTGTTGAGAAGGCCTCCCCTCAGAAGCAAGACCCTTGAACGACTTAAGACGGGGAAAGTAGATGGTAAAGGTTGTCTCTTGTCCCTCGATGCTATCGGCGAAAATACTCCCTTCATGCTTGGCCACAATATCTTTGGCAAGAGCTAATCCTAATCCCTGATGGCCTTGGGAAGATTTGGTCGTAAAGAATGGCTCAAATATTCGATTTAAAATGAGTGGGGCTATGCCAGGCCCATTGTCCCGGATCTGGAACTTCACGTACGATCCAGGATCAAGATGAGGGTGGGCGGGGCCTTCTTTGGAAATATCGACATTTTGTATAACCACCTCTAGTGTTCCCCCAGTAGAAGGCATCGATTCCACAACATTGCTGCATAGATTTCTCACGAGCAGGGAAAGGAGCCAGTCATTTCCCCTGATCTGGGTCGAGGAGGTTTCAATGTGTTGGCGGACGGTTAAAGAGGCATTTACGTGCAGGTCCAAGCTGGCTAACGCGTTATGCGTAATGGTTTTTAAACACAAAGGGACGTAAGGAAGTTGGGTGTCATGATGGGCTTTGAGAATATGCTGGACTAATTCTTTTGCCCGATCTCCTGAGGTCAATGCTTCACGTAATTGATGGTGAAGAGGACTATTGGGAGGTGTTTGGGTATAGGCAAGGCTTGTATAGCCTAAAATGGTGGTGAGGAGATTATTAAAATCGTGGGCAAATATTCCAGCCAGCAATCCCAAGTGTTGGAGTTGTTCTGAAAGGGGGAGCCCTGTTGAGCTGACCGTTTCGGTGGAAGGGTCACCCTGGTACTCATTCGTAGGGGGGGATAATCATCATGAACTTACTACCACATAAAATGTAAACATCTTGAACCTTAGCCGAAGTGGTGACATACCCAGGTACAAGTTTCGGAACGAAAGCAATCTACTTTTCTTTTTGAGGGGGCAGCTGATGAACTAATTTGGTGATGGCGTTGAGTAAATCTTCAAAGTGAACAGGTTTGGTCATCACCAGATACGCGCCATATCGTTCGGCTAGATGTGTGATTTCTGGATTTAATTGTCCACTCATTAAAATTGTGGCCGTGGAAGAAAGAATATTTCTTTGATTCATGTTGTCCAAGAGTTGCAGTCCATTCAAGATAGGCATGGAATAATCTGTCAGCACGATATCAAAATGATTGGACATGAGAATGGCGAGACCTTCCCCTCCGTTTGACGCTTCCTCGCATTCATACCCTTCTTCCTCTAAAAGACCCAGGAGACTTTTCCTATGAGATAGATCATCTTCGACAATTAAGATCCGTGTTGCCATAAAGTTGGATTGTTGCTGGATTTAATGGATCAAAATCCCTGAAAAACACGACGTGTGTCCAATAGGGAAAAGACGTTCTCCATGGCTAAAGAGAGATCTCCACAATTAATAGGGTCTCATAGCAGGTTCTTTTGCGAAATCAGGGGAACCCTTAGGGAAGAAACAAAATAACCTGAGGAGGAGTTCTCAGTTGATTGAGGATAGGGACAAAATGGAAGGGGGTCAGAAGGTCATTCTTCTGAGGACGTCAGACCGGTTCGAATGGCGTATCTGACTAACCCAGGAAGGTCATGGATGTTCAACCGGTTCATAATATCCATGCGATGGGTTTCCACTGTTTTGACACTCAGGGTTAATTCCTGAGCAATGTTCTTCGTGGAATGACCTTCAGCCAGCAGTTGAAGAATTTCGCGTTGCCGTCCAGTCAATTCTTTTGAAGGAGAAGGGGGCTCCTTACTTTTCTGAAGAAAATGATTCACGACATTTTTAGAGATCGCGGGGGACAAATACACCTCCCCTCGCATAACCGCTTTGATCGCTAATTCCAATTCAGCGGGGTCTGCTCCCTTGACGAGATACCCGGTAGCGCCTGACTCTAGGGCCCCGCGAACATATTCTTCATTGGTGTGCATGGAGAGCATGATCACTTTAAGGTGGGCGAGGTCTTTTTTTAAACGAGAGACCGTTTCAAGGCCATTCAGTCCTGGCATGGCAATGTCAGTCAGCACGAGATCAGGTTGATGCTGGTGGGCGAGTTCTAAGATTTCACGACCGTTGCTAGCTTCACCAACCACCTCCACCTCAGGAATCTTTTGCAGCAAGGCGCGGACTCCGGCTCGAACAAGAACATGGTCATCGCCCAGAATAACACGGATCGTCGTCATAGACCGTCCTTCGAGGAAGTCGAGCGGTTGGTAAGATCGTCATTGGAGAAAGAGGATTTCATTGGAATGGTGGCGCAACTACGTGTGCCCCGGTCCGGTGAGGATTCAAAGACAGTCTTTCCTTCCAGAAGGGCTACCCGTTCTTGCATCCCTAAGCTGTGGCCCTTGGCGGCATAGCTTAGGGCGTGGTCCACGTAGAACCCTCCTCCATTATCCTCTATCCTCCACGATGAAAAGGAGGGTTTCCTCATGCAACCCAATGTGAATGGATACGATGATAGCCTGGGTATGACGCATAATATTGGTCAAGGCTTCTTGAATGAATCGAAAGGCTGCAATAGCAATTTCTTTGAGTATCTGTGGTCAATCATCCGAGATCGTAAAATGGAATGTCCAACTTGCCCGAGAGGCTTGTCGAGTGGCAAACCATCGAACGGCTGGAACCAAACCCAAGTCATCGAGGAGAGAAGGGTGTAGGTCCAGGGACAGTTCTCGGACATGTTTGAGCATTTGCTCTAGGATGTCAAGACTGTCATGGGCCAGGCCAGGTGCGCCAGCCAATGGTTGAGCTTTTTGTAACCTTTGCAGATACATTTTGACTGCGGTTAGAGGTTGGCCAATTTCATCATGAAGGCCACGGCCCATTTCCTTCTGGAATCTTCTGAGGTTAGAAGAGCATCACGAATATGGGATTCGCGGGTGTTTCGAACGTGTTGAAACCACTAGCGGTTGCTTCGGTCCCCTCCGTTACTACCAGGATCAGTCGCCGCAATAAGCTGCCCATTTTTATCGGTGATTCTTAACCACAGGAAATCAGGTTGGGAATTCTTGGTCTTCAGCAAAAATTCGTTGAGGAGTTCAGGATTGTTTTCTTGAAGGAGAGATGTTTGGCCAGGCTCTGAATGTAGAGATACTGTTCGTATAGGGTTTGATGGAGTTTAATGCTCATGTGAGATTTTCTCCTACGGTAGTTATGAAGCGTTTTTTGGAGAAGAGAGACTCCCCCTGCTGTCACAAGCACTGATAAAACAAGAATAAAGAGCAGAAGGGAAATGGAAAGAAGCGACGTCTTTGGCTTTATGAGAGAACTTAAGGGGTTCCTCTAAGACCTTCATACTCGAAGGCCTGCTTTTCAGAAAAATCGATATTGCGTTAGGCTTAATTTGCTTGTGTGACTATAGTTGGGTTCAATATTGGGGTGTTTAGCAATCTTTGTTTATGGTATGGGTTCCCATCTCTTTCTCGATTTGTTAATGGGCAAAATTTGTCAGCGGTTGTTCGTCGTTATTCCGTTTAAGGACGTGACTCTGCAGCCGAATCAATTGGTCTCGTAACATAAAGAATAATTTCTTCATTCAGGATAGGGAGTTCCGGCTTTTTCAAAAAGTTGTTAGTGAGAAAATTGTGGAACGATACCGCCTTCATCAATTTCGTCTTGAGTATTGCCAGGGAAATTTTCCTCAATTGGGAACGCGGGATAATGTGGTTTCATAGTCTCGGAGAAATTGGTTGGAGGATTGCCTGATGTACTTGAATCATATGATGAATTGCCGATTGGTGTTTTTCGCTCTCACCATGATGTTGGGATCCTGTTCTCCCTTTACCCAAGGACCTGCACCAGAGCCTTCCAGGCCTTTCAATCAGTTGGGGGAGGAAATCCATACGCTTTCTGGAGATTGGGAATATCAAGAAGGGAATGTGGTGTATCTGTTGCGACTCAACCAACTGGGGAATGGAACGTATGATTGGCAAGATGGCTTTTTCGAGACGCATAGCTTGTCTCATGGATTATGGAAGGGTATTTGGCGCCAGATGGGTAATGATCGAGAGGGAGGGTTTGAAGCCATTCTTTCAGAGAGCGGTGATTCTGCTCAGGGACGGTGGTGGTATACTCGGATCGAGATAGATCATCAGCCTCTTCAGCCTGGAGGACATTTTGTCTTAACCCGCCTTCCTCCACAGATTGGGGAACAGGTTCACAGGTTTGGTTTGGTCTTGAACCTAGAAACGGTAGTTGGGCGCGAAAAAGCTGTGCAAGGTATTTATGTGCATAGGGAATTTTAAAAACTCGTGCTCACCTTCTGGGTGATGAGAGATTTTTTAACTTTTCTAGGTGCGTGAAGAGGTTGTGCAGATTTTCGTGATCCAACTGCTGTTTTTAGGTCAAAAGAGCATGGTGCGGTAAGTGACAAAGAAAAGGAAAAAAGAGTTACCCTTTACCTCCCAATGCTACATCAAATAATGTATTCACCTGGAAATGAAAGAGAAATATGGTACGGAGTGGAGTGTTCCCCAGCAATCAAGCCACCTGTGAGCCTTGTTTCTGCCGATATTGACGAGGGCTTCGATACCGCAGCGCTTGATGCGGTCGTTCCTCGTTGTAGATGGTCATCCAACCAGCCGTGATCTCTCGCACCTGGTCTCAACTTCGAAACAGATAGAGATTGAGGACTTCATTGCGATACGTGCGATTAAACCGTTCGATAAAGCATTCTGTGTTGGTCGA
>CAZKRH010000273.1:0-4285 GCA_964555115.1 uncultured Nitrospiraceae bacterium
ACAATTTCATCAGGTTTTTTGTATTACCCATCTTCCGCAGATTGCTGCATTGGCGCATGCTCATTATCGTATTGAGAAAATCACGGTTGATAAACGAACAATATCTCAGGTGAAAAAGTTAAATTCCCCGGAACAGCATGAAGAAGTGTCGAAAATGTTAGGAGGCGACAATATCACTGCAGCCGTTCGTCGAACGGCTAGAGAAATGATGCAACGAGTTCGGGAAGTTCGTTAAGTGTGGTTACCTGGAAATTTTATTAAGGTGTTAGTGACGACAAATCTGGCCTATATACCCACCGGAGAGGGGCCAACTGAAAGTCCCCTGGTTGGAGGCCACCTCCGCTGCCCCTGCTTATCGACAAGCAACTGATGGGGACGGGTTAGTGGTCATGGAGGCGGAGAATGCTCATAGGAATATCCCGCATGGGATTCATAGTTGGGTGCTGAGTGCGCAAGCTGGGCAAACGGGTACTGGAGTCTTCCAGGTTCTGCCCAATACCGGTATAAATCAAAATACGGACTATGTCACGTTCAGTCCGCACCTGGATTTTGAAATCGAGTTTGTGCACACCGGGGTGCACTATGTGTGGATTCGTGAAAGTGGGGCAGGGGGAGGCGATGATTCGCTACATGTGGGGTTCGATGGACAAGCGGTGGTGAGTGCCGATCGAATGAAGGGATTTGGGCCAGCCTTGGATTGGTCCCAAGCGACGATGGATGGGTCGGTGGCGACAATAATAGTGACGAGCACAGGCCTGCACACACTAAATCTCTGGATGCGCGAGGATGGGTTTGTGGTGGATAAGGTGGTGTTAACCATCAATCCCACATATATTCCCATTGGGACAGGACCTGAGGAAATTCCCCAAAATTGAAATAGATCTCCAATCTTAAAGTTAAGAAGATTCAAGTCTTGAAAAAAAGGAGAGTGTCCACCTAAACTTTCCAAACGTCATCCGGAATTGATAAGACCATAAAGTTGGTTTTGAATTTAAGAATCTATGGTTTTCCAAAAGAACACCACTGCCATTCGTTTCGAAGCTAATTCATGCCTCCATCCAAAATAGGCACTGGCAGAATGGATAATATCTGCCTTGTAAGCTAAGACCCGATTAAAGACATAGGGGACTTCCAAAATTTCCTCAAACATGGTTGGGTCGGCTTCAGTGGGAAATCCTGGCACTTCTTTCAGCGTTTCATATTCGCGTGGACAGGTATTACCTTCAGGCTCTTGTCCGGGAGGGCAGAATCGATAAAATGATGTCCCGCAATGGGTAGTAGGTGGGCTGGGATGAAGGTATAAGACCGCAGCATAATCACATATCTGCGCTGAATCAACGTGTGGTCTCGCCACTCCCTCATCTCCCCCGACAATTTGAACATGGTTGTGTCCAGAAATTCCTACATCCTGTTGCCCTTGAGGCTTGAGTTTTTCAATTCCCAAATTTTTTTTAACTTGTCTCTCGATGTGTTCTAACTCTTCAGGGGTTAAGGCATTGGGGGCTCGCATTCCTGGCCAGGGTTCCGGCCGCCACGGAGATCCCAAAGTCCAGGTGGTTTTGGAAATGCATCGTTGAGCGGTTTCAAGGGGATTGAGCAAGATGTTATCCCCAATCCAGTAATCTTTTCCCAACAGTAATTCCCGATACGGGAGTACATTTTTCATATGCATAAATCCTTATTCTGGGGTTCCCTACTATATCCATCTTACCGGGTAGCATAAGGTTCTTTCTCTGTAAGCCTCAAGTATCAGTGTCTTTTTTATAGAAAATATTTCCAAGCCTCAATCTTTTCATGTGCTAATTGGGAACCCTCTCACACCTCTTTTTTCTAAAGTTGTGCCTTTAAAATCTTCAGTGTATGGTACAAGAAGTTAGGGTACAAAAAGGACGGGTGCATGGACACACTCATTAGAAAAGTTGAAGAGGAAATTGAACGTGGTGTGACTGTACATCATTCTTCGGCTATTCGAGAACAGTATAATTCTCAGGGTGAATTTATCGCCATTGACGATTACTTTTCGATTTCTTTGATTGATGAGATGATGAGTGAGGTGAGATCGCTTCAGTCTCACACCAACCGAAATTATATTCCAAGCCATAAAAAAGGTGGGAGCATAAGTTATTACACGGTTAAACAATTTGCTCCAACCATTGTATCTCTCTATACGTCTCCACGTTTTAAGAATTGGTTAAGCACCGTTTCTGGAGTCTCCCTGCAATTATGCCCCGAAGATGATCCTCATGCCTGTGCGTTATACTTTTATACCGAACCCGGAGACCATATTGGGTATCATTATGATACGTCTTATTATCGGGGTGCCCGCTATACAGTATTGATTGGGTTGGTTGATCGCTCAACAAGTAAATTGGCCTGTCGGCTTCATACTCGAAATCCGTTAAAGGAAGTCACAGAACTTTCTCTTTCTACGGGGGCTGGATCATTCATATTCTTTAATGGTGATCAGGTACATCATGCGGTGACCCCTTTGGGAGAGAATGAGGAACGTATTGTTCTCACCCTACAATATGTAACCGATCCACATATGAATTTTCTCAAACGGTGGTTTTCCAACCTGAAGGATGCTGTGGGCTATTTTGGATTGCCGGCTCTGGTGAGAAGACCCTCCAGTAGAGGATAACTTAAACACCTTGTACCTGATTATATTGCACCAATACCACGGTGGTATTATCCTGCCCTCCCAGACGATTGGCTTCCTCTATTAATCGTTGGCCCGTTGATAGGGATTCTTGGCAAGGCTCCATCAAACATTGAAGAATCTCTTCATCCGTCAACATTTTTGTCAGACCATCTGAACATAAGAGAATGGTATCCCCAGGTAGTAAGGGAACGGTGGTCACCTCCGGCTTGACGGTTTGCTCAATACCGACTCCTCTGATAAGTACATGTTCCATGGGATGTCCCTTGATCTGTGCTGGTGTGAGTTTCCCCTCCCGTATACGCTTCTCTACCCAGGAATGATCTCGAGTGAGTTGGCTGAGAGCATGATCTCGAAATAAGTAGGCTCGACTATCCCCCACATGAGCAATACATGCTTGCATGGGGGGCAATGGGGAAATATGAAGGACGACAACCGTTGTCCCCATTCCCTGAAAATGTGGGTGTTGTTTGACGTAGTCTTGAATCGCTTGATTCGCTGAAAAGATAGAATCAGAGAGCAGGGAAGGAATAGAAATTTTTTCTTTTGAAAGGGTTGGAGATGTGAGAGAGTGGGTAACAAAACCCTCAATCGTGTCCACTGCAAGCCGACTGGCAATATCCCCTCCTGCTCGTCCTCCCATTCCATCGGCGGTAGTCCAAAAAGATAGGGTGTTGTTTAGAGAAAATGCATCTTGATTCGAATATCGAACAAGTCCTTTATCAGTGTGCCCCTCTCCTTCCCAACCCATAGGTGTGTACCTCTTTTATCAGTAGAAATTATTTGGCGGACCATAATGGTCATAAAAGTAAGAATAGATGTGTTCTGCTAGCGGTTCCAGATTTCGCACGTCTGCCTCATTGTAGTCACATAGCCGTTTCTTGGCTTCCGGATCACCTTTGAGCCACGCTTCCCATAAAATTACCGCATCCCAGCCATTTAATCCTTGAATATCCGGTGATCTCTCAAGCCCTATTGTGTGTTCAATAGATTTTAATCCTCCGCGAAGTCCCATTCGTCTTGCGGCGAAACATAAATCAAAATGGGCATGATTAATGGGGATACGAGGAAAATTGGCACGGAGGTAGGGTACGTCAAATCCTGTCCCAAAAAATGTGACAAGCAAGTCTGCTTGAGACAATTCATGATGAAGACGTTCCTCAGTTAATGATTCACCAGCAATAAGGATGGTCATCGTGTTATTGCAATACATCCCTACCAACGTAATTTGCCCTAGGCCAATTGGTTCTCCATCTGTTTCGATGTCTAAAAACATGGTTCGATGTCGCAGGGTTTCAAATAAACGCCAATGGTCGCGTGGTTTGAGCGCTTGAGCAAAAAACTGATAGTTTTCTTGCTCAAAATGTTGAATAGCTGTTGTAAGATCTTGATTATAAAGTTCTTTTCTTTTTCCTGACATGCCAGGAAGGGAGCCTGCTGACAAAAAATGGTGCCAATGAACAATTCCTTGTTCCCATAATTGCCGTTCTGTGGATTCACCAATGCCCTTGAGAAACAGAAATGTCGATTCCAACATCCTAAGATCGACCTCCAGATTGCAGGTTTCTTGATTTCGCCCAAGGAACAGGCTAAATTCCCTCAAGGGTTTTAGCAAGGTATTTCAAT
>CAZKRH010000274.1:0-8294 GCA_964555115.1 uncultured Nitrospiraceae bacterium
GAATAGGCCATCCTCGCTGTTGATTTTGGATGTTTTCTGCATCCCAATACGCTCCCAGACGATTGTCGCGTCGATACAGTTCCGCCAAATTCATATAAGTCACCTGGAGACTATTATCCAATTCAATAGCTCGCTTAAACGCCGATTCGGCCTTTTCCATATCCTTGTTTTGGACCCACATTCCCCCTAAGAGATTGTACATCAGCGGGTTATCTGGAACTTGTTGAATTTGTGCCAAGACTCGGGTGCGCGCCTGTTCTTCCCTGCCCTGCCTCACATGAACGGTCACCAGTTGAGTGAGCGCTTGCACAAATGCGGGATTGCCCTCTAACGCCTTTTCAAAATGGGAAATGGATCCCTTCATGTCCTTATCGCTACGAGCAATAAGTCCCAAGGAATAATGACTTGGGGCATCTTGTGGAATTTGTTCCACGATGGCTTCATAAATTCGTTTCGCTCGGGCCACCTCCCCTTTTCGAAGATAGGCTTCTCCAAGTATTCTCACAGCTCGAATATTTCTCGAATTCATGCGAAAGGCTATCTCCGCTTGTTCAATGGCCATATCGTATGACCCATCAGCCAACCGCACCGTGGCTAACGCATTTCTTGCCCCCATTAATGAAGGATCAAGTTTCACTGCCTGTTCCAATTCTCCAGCCGCTTGGCCCAAATTATTTTGGCTGACAAACGCTATCCCTAAATATTGATGGGCCATGGCCATATTGGGTTCTTCTTTGATGACTCGCTGTAGATTGGCGACTGCATCATCTACGTTCCCTTTGGCCAGCTGAAGCCTCGCTTCGAGGGCTCGCCCATACACATTCTTGGTATGTTGTTGAAAGAATTGTTCCAAATGGGTTTCTGCCTGCTCCGATTCCCCTCTGTCCAAATCATGTGCAATGATTTTGATAAAGGCTTTTTCAGAATCGGGATTTACCTCCAACGCCTGATGATAGCTAGATCTGGCTTCATCAAACTTCCCAATAAAGGCATAAAAATCCCCCAACTGAATATGGGGGGTTTCAGTATCTGGTTTGTGTTGAACCAAATCTTGATAGACGGACTCTGCCTTATCCCATTCTCTGGTGACCTGATAAAATTTGCCTAATTTAATATACAGCGCCTCATTATCCGGCACCGTTTCTACAGCCAATTTATACTGAGCTTCCGCCTTTTCTTTTTCACCATTGACCAAAAATAAATCGCCTCGTGACACAATCAGGTCCGAAGAATTTGGGTTTTTTCGCAGACCCTCCTGTAGAGCTTCATGAGCCTTGTTCTGTTGTTTTAATCCGACATACGCGCGAGCTAAATCTATATACGGTTGCACATTATCCGGATCTAACTCTATAGACTTTCTAAACTCCTCGATCCCTTGTTCAAATTCTTTTTCAATGACTAAACTCCGTCCACGCAGCATATGTCCCTTAGGGTCCCGAGGAGCTGAGGCCAACACAATTTCCGCATGCTCTCGTGCCTTCACTGGTTGGCGAGCAGCCAAATAAAATTCACTCAATTTCAACTGTGCATCCTGAAGAGTTGGATCTAAATCAACGGTTTTGGTTAATTCACCAAAAGCCGCCTGCAGATCGGTCAAGCCCCCCAATTTCATATGAATCAGGGCCATTTGATAATGGGCCTGCGCACTTTTAGGGTCAATTTGGATGACATTCTGGTACTCAATTTTGGCTTCTTGGTATTTTCCCTCGTCGAAATACGCGAGACCTCGTTCTTCATGTTGGGCCTTTTTGGCTTCCGGTGACATTTGACTACATCCCGTCACCAACACCATCATGAAAGAGGTAAGGATGACACCTACATAAATAAGCCGTTGAATATTTCTCATGGCAAACCCTTATCTTGGTGAAGGTGAGTGATCAATTCCCTTTAATATCATGATGTTTAGTGCACCGAAGCACTATTTGGTCAGTGGCAATGGAAGTAAAATTAGGACCCCCATGACTCTCTCTCCACTCGTTGACAATACTTTGGAACGGTCTATATAGTACTGATCGGCCCAATTAACCTGTCTCTTAAGATCAAAACACCTCAAAAGAAAAAGAGAAATGCAATGACCGAACGTGTTTCGCCCTTTACCCTTGACCAAATCGGCTCAGGGGCCGTCCGCTTTTCGAGTAAAGGAATCTTTGAAACCCACAAAGATAAAATGGTTGACCCCTACACAGCCACACGGATACCCAAAGAGCCACAGGTAGAGGGATTTCAGTTTTGGCCACAAGAAAAGGGAATTTTGCCAGCCATTCTGCTGCTTCACGAACGTTGGGGACTGACTTCCCAAATCCAAGATATGGCTAAACGACTGGCCTGTGAAGGCTTTGTGGTCTTGACTCCAAATTTATATGGTCGCCAAGGGGGGATGATTACGGCTAATGCGGAGGTGGCCACAGCCCTTGTGGAACGAATGGATGAAAAAACTGTCCTGCAGGATATTAATGCCACTTGTGAGTTCCTCAATACGAATATTTCCGAAGATGCCCTTTTGGAACATACCCAACGCAATCTTCATGCGATCGTAGGATTTGGGTTGGGGGGAACCCTGGCCCTTCGTTTTGCCTGTCAGCGAAAACGGTTACGAGCTGCCGTATCATTTTACGGCACGATTCCCTCACCCATTGAAGATCTGGCACAAGCCTATTGCCCTATTCAATACCACGCTGCAGAACATGATGACTATGTTTCAGCAGAAAGCGTGACTCAATTGGAAGATTTTGGCAAAACGTCAGAAAAGACCATTTCGGTGTATAGATATGACAACACCCAACATGGGTTTTCTAACGATACCTTCGCGGAAGTTTACAATAAGCAAGCCCATGACCAAGCATGGGAAACCATGGTAGATTTCCTGAAGACCTCACTTGGAACCCAATAAGGATCTGTTGAATATATTAAAACTCCTTGATGAAAGGTTGCTCCGGACCCACCCCTTCATACCGCAGAAGGAGCAAGGACCACTGGGACCATGATGCCGTGTTTTTTTTCATTCACAGAACTTCTTCCTCTTCTTTTCTCTCCCTTTCTTCATTAGGTTTCCACTTCCACTCTTGTATCCGGTTTAGACTCCTTCCTTTTTTGACTACCCTCCTCGTTGTTGGTGTATTTTGGAGCAACTCACCTGCGGTCTTTTCTGGGGAACCTCCCCCTATGGAATTGCTCCAATCCCAAGGGCCGCAAATTTCTTCAATCACTTCAGACACCTTAGCCTGGAAACTTTTCAAAAAAAATATTCTACCTAAGCTTGGCGTCATCCCTAGCAAACCGACACGTCACAAACCCCCGTTGGTCAAAGAACTTCAGAGCAACATCAAACAGGTTGGGATCCAACTGATTAGGCATTTGAGTATGTTGCAATTACAGGAACAGTGGCATACTCAGTTGGCCAAGAATACACGCACCACAATGAAAGAGGTTTTTAGTAATCTGACAGCTCATCAGGATTGGATATCTCAACAGGGGACGAATCAAAATTTTCATATGATTCGCGAACTGGCTTCTACCCTTTTGCAACTCATGAATCTGGCCGAATCTTTCCCAGATTCAGGCTTGGCCGATCACCAATTGATTCAACACTACCAGGACACCTATCCTCACTATTTTTTTGGCGAGGAAGACTCTTGGAGTCACTTGGCTGTGAATGATGGATTACAAGGAATTCTTTCGCGATTAGAAGCATTGAATGGCCCAGGTAACAGAGAAGCAGTCCACCCCCCTACCACGTCCGGAAACAATCAAGAGTTATTATTATCGACGACGGGGGCCTATTTCCTTCGCCTACACCTGATTCCCCTCTTACAGAACCAATTACAAGCTTCCGTCCTCTCTCTGAAGGCCCAAACACAATGGGACCTATTTGAAACGTGGGAGCAATTATTGACCATCACCCATCAACTCAATCAGTTTCATTCTTTGAATCGGCTCTGCGGCACGTGGCAATGGCTTATTCATAATCATCAAAACCACGGAGATCACAAAGTGGTCATGACCTATCCGCCACCTTCACAATTTGACCGAATGGATCCCAAACCTGCCACCATTCAAGTCACGGGAGATACGGTCTATATACAATGGAGATTTCCCAATGGAATTATCCAAGAAGAAAGTCTGCTCTTCAGTGAAAAAGATCGAGCCCTTTCCGGAACATTTGTCAATTCGGTGGGCCCTCATGGAAGCATCACCGCGAGAAAAGTGAAATCCTGCAAGAGAAAATAGCTCAAGGATTTGAACGACTTACCTCCCGCCACCTTCTCCTAACCTTTTTCCTCTCATACCCCATTTTTTCTGTGGTGCTAGTTTGTGAGAGGCCTTCTTCCTAGACTTCATCTGGATTCTTCTACCTCTTTCACCGAAAAGGTATAATATTGTAGGGAGAGGAGAGTACACATGACCCCTGAGAAGTTACTGGAGCCATCTATTCAACAGATTGGGCAAACGCTTAGCCGTTTCTCAAAATCCAGTACACCTTCCATCTTGAGTCAACGCTGGTGGAATGATCTCCTTATGGATTGGGGCATGCGAGATGAGGATTTTAAAGTCCAACTCTTTCGATTTGTTGATGTCCTGCCCACCTTAAAAACTGACGAACAATTTACCAGGCTTCTAGCAGAATATTTTGGAGGCACCCCTATTCTTCCTCGTCCATTAAAATGGTCGTTACACAAACTTCCTACATCCTGGGTAGGATCATATGTGGGAGCAGCTGTACTCCGCCATCAGTTCACGAGAATGGCTCAAACCTTTATGGCTGGTGATTCCATGAAGAATGCCATGCCTGTGTTGGGATCCCTCTGGAAAAAAGGACGATGCGCATCTGTCGACCTCTTAGGGGAAGCCACCGTGAGCGAATCCGAAGCGGATGCCTATTGCGATCGATGCTTGGAGGCCCTCCAAGTCTATCATGATCAAGCCCAACATTGGCCAAGCCGCCCCCTCCTGGAGCAGGATCACCATGGCCCAATCCCACGAGTCAATCTTTCGATAAAAATTTCCGCTCTCTATTCTCAACTTGACCCCGCAGATCCACACGGAAGTTTTCAGGGGGTCGCCTCTCGCCTTCGCCACATTTTGGATCTGGCTGTTCGACTGCCAGCCGCCATTACCTTTGACATGGAACATTATGAATTAAAGGATCTCACCTATGAAATTTTTATGCGGATATTTTCGGAACCAGCTTTTCAAAATTATCCCTATGCTGGCATTGCCTTGCAAACTTATTTGCGAGATGCCGATCTCACCCTTGATCGTCTCGTCGACTGGGTTCAACAACGTCACACTCCTATCGCCATTCGATTGGTCAAGGGAGCGTATTGGGATGCAGAAAACATCCAAAATCAACAGCGAGGATGGCCTATTCCCGTCTTGCGCCACAAAGTAGAAACTGACGCCAATTTCGAATACCTCACGCGCAAACTCTTAGCCCATCCGATTCTTTTTCGTCCTGCATTTGGCACCCATAACCTCAGGAGCCTTGCCCATGCCGAAGCCATAGCCCAATCCCTTCACTATCCTGCTCAACATTATGAATTTCAATCTCTCTATGGAATGGCCGATGATTTACAGGGTGCTGTCGTCAAATACCAACGCCGAGTCCGGGTCTATACGCCGGTAGGAGAACTTATTCCTGGCATGGCCTATTTGGTCAGACGACTCCTGGAAAATACATCGAACGAATCGTTTATTTCAAAACAACGCCATCAGGAAACGCCTCTGGAAGTCCTCTTGGCACCTCCGCATTCCCATTCGGCCGGAGAGTCTGAGTCATGGGGCCATACACCTGCAATTCCATCAGACTCTTCTCCGACCTTTTCCAACGAACCCCATTCCGATTTCTCCCGAGACCTTTCACGTAAGGCCATGACCGAAGCCATCGAATTCGTCAAAGGCCAATTAGGACGCACCCTCTCTTTTTCCAAACCTCCCACCCTTCTCGAATTGAAAGAAGAGCTTATTTCCACGAATCCAAGTCGACCACAAGAAATTATCGCTCGAATCCCCTGCTACAACCCATCTGATTTAGATCCAGTCATCCAAAGGGCTCAGGAATCTTGGACCAGTTGGCGAAACACCTCCCCAGATTCCCGGGCGGATATTTTGTGTCGAGTCGCTGAACTGATGCGACATCGCCGATTTGAACTCGCAGCTTGGGAAATTTTTGAAACCGGAAAGCCATGGCGAGAGGCTGATGGGGACATTGCTGAGGCTATTGACTTCTTAGAATTTTATGCGATGCACATGCGCCGCTTGGGCCGCCCCAAACGACTGGGACAGGAACCAGGTGAACTCAATCATCTCGAATGGTTACCACGAGGTCTGGCTCTCATCATTTCCCCATGGAATTTTTCCTTGGCCATTCCTACCGGTATGGTATCCGCCGCACTTGTCACAGGTAATGTCGTATTATTTAAACCTTCAGAACGATCCCCCATGATGGGATACCATCTCTATCAACTCTATAAAGAGGCGGGCTTACCGGAAGGCATCCTTCAGTTTCTTCCTGGTGGTCCAGAAGTTGGCAAAGCCTTGGTGGCTCATTCCGACATTCACACGATTGCGTTCACCGGATCAAAGGACGCCGGTCTTCATATTCTTCAGGAATCCAGTACAGTTCAGCCCTGGCAGCATCACGTAAAACATGCCATCGCCGAAATGGGTGGTAAAAATGCCATCATCATCGACGAATCAGCCGACCTTGATGAAGCCGTGACTGGGGTGTTGGCTTCGTTTACCGGTTATCAAGGACAGAAATGTTCGGCCTGTTCCCGAGCCATTGTCTTAGAGCCAATTTATGAAGAATTTGCCCAACGGCTCACTCAAGCTGCTCAAAGCCTCCATATTGGCCCACCAGAAGATCCCACCAATCATATGGGACCGATGATCGACCAACGTGCATTGGATAAAGTTCGAGAATATGTCCACATTGCTCAAGAAGAAGGGACTATTCTCTTGGATCAACAAATAACTGGTGAGGGTTGGTTTCAGGGACCGGTCATTGCGTCAAATATATTGCCTCATCACCGGCTCGCCCAAGAAGAAATATTCGGACCCGTGGTCGCCCTGCTTCGATCCTCAACGTTTGAAGAAGCCCTCACGATGGCCATGCAATCGGACTTTGCCTTAACGGGTGGGATTTACTCGCGAAGTCCCGCAAATATTCAACGCGCCCGAGAAACCTTTGACGTGGGGAATTTGTATATCAACCGACCCATTACGGGATCATTAGTCGGACGCCAACCATTTGGAGGCCATCGACTATCAGGGGTGGGCAAGAAGGCGGGCGGGGAGGAATACTTGACTCAGTTTATGGTTGAACGCGTCACGTGCGAAAATACCCTTCGTCGGGGTTTTGCTCCGACCGAATGATGGACCATCTTCAACCAAATTCACTTCCTCTAATTCTTCCGTAATATGAATATGTCGTTTTTGTCCATGCTCCAAAGTGGGAATCAATTGTCGTTCGTCATACTTCACTAACCCTATTCCCCTGACAAACCAGGCGTTCATGGTATCACTCCCCCTCACTATTCCTCCTTTTCCGGAGAGATGAACAGTCAAGTTCATTTGCGCTTTCACTTCCAAGGCTTGAGGGTACGTGCCCAGGGGAACCGTCACTGATCGCTGCCCCACGATAGTCACAATCGCTAAGACATCCACGCGATCATGTTTTCCATCTCGATCTATATCAAACGCCAAATTTAAATTATGCCGATCTAATTGGGTAAAAGAGCTGGAGACTTCAATTGGTATCCGAATCACTTGATAGGGAACCAGCTGTTTTTCCAATTCAGTTCCAGGTTTGGAGCCATAGTATTGGAGGCCAGCGGCATCCCGACGATAATAACTATCAGAGGGGCCTTGATCGCCAGGATTGCTGTCATGAAAGACCATAACTTTCACACCATCAATCGTATCCTCACCCTTGACCGTTGAAATATTTTCAAACGTTTCATCTGCAATTTGTTCCACCAGTCCTGTAGAAATTCTCCCTCTATATCGCCAGGAATTTCCTCGTTGATCAGGGAAAAAGGCTTCGGAAGAAGAAAGGATGTGCCCTTGGGCCCATGACTCCTGAACTGGGTTTCCTACAAACAGAACGAACATGAAGACGGGAATAATCCATCCAACATATGGTTTCCAACAATAGTGATCCATGAAAATTATTTCTCACTCCCTTCCTGATACACAACCTTCATGTAATATAACATTTTCTAAGCTCCCCCTCTTGCCCTATCTATTATCCTAGAAACGGCAGTTGGATCACGAAAGTCTGCACACGTTCTTCA
>CAZKRH010000275.1:0-1918 GCA_964555115.1 uncultured Nitrospiraceae bacterium
ATAATACGAGGTCAGGGAATTGTTCTTAGGTTAACTGTATTATGACTAGAATTTTCAACCTAAATATATACAGCTACGATAATTTACTAATTTCACTTAAAATATTTAAGTAAGATTGACGGAATTACGAAGATAATAATGGTAAAGTTTTCTTTTTTACCAACATTTTTTGGTTGAGGTCATTTTATTTGACATGGTGTAAGGTGGCGGGTAAAGTTAGGGAAATTCTGCGTTAATTAAAAAAATCCCGTTAAATTACTTAAGAGGTTTTCCTTTACCCCCTAGGATTATTTGGTAAGGGGGCCTCTTCTTTTATGTTATGAGGGAAAATTCATGAGCCAACACAAAAACTTTTTATTCACATCGGAGTCAGTCACTGAAGGGCATCCTGACAAAATAGCCGATCAAATTTCAGACGGAATTCTTGATGCCATCATGGCAAAAGATAAAAATTGTCGAGTGGCCTGCGAAACCTTGGTGACCACAGGGTTGGCTTTTGTGGCAGGAGAAATTACAACCAAAGCCTATGTAGAAATACCGGATATTATTCGGGAAACTATTCGTGATGTTGGCTATGCCGATGCGACGTGGGGATTTGATTATCGCACGTGCTCCGTCATGACAGCCATTGATGCACAATCTGGAGATATCGCGATGGGGGTTGATACCGGTGGAGCTGGGGATCAAGGTCTGATGTTTGGCTATGCGACTAATGAGACATCTGAATTGATGCCGATGCCCATTGTGTTGGCCCATCGTCTTACCAAACGATTAGCAGAAGTACGAAAAAAACTTATTCTCCCCTGGGTGCGGCCTGACGGAAAAGCTCAAGTCACCATAGAATATCAAAATGGTAAACCGGTTCGAATTGATACGATCGTGGTGTCTACGCAACATAGTGATAATGTGACATCCAAGAAAATTGAACAAGATATTAGGGAAAAAGTCATTAAGCCTGTGATGCCAAAAGGCATTTTTGACCCCAAAAAGGTTAAGTTCCATATTAATCCAACCGGTCGATTTGTGACAGGAGGGCCAATGGGGGACACGGGGCTAACGGGTCGAAAAATCATTGTCGATACCTATGGAGGGGTAGGGAGCCATGGGGGAGGAGCCTTCTCGGGAAAAGATCCGAGCAAAGTGGATCGTTCGGCATCCTACATGGCTCGGCATATTGCTAAAACTATCATTGCAGCAAAGTTGGCTGACAAATGTGAAGTGCAATTGGCGTATGCGATTGGGGTTCCCGAACCTGTTTCCGTATTAGTTGACCCCAAAGGAACGGAAAAAGTTTCAATCGCACTCCTTGAAAAATTGGTTCGTAAGCATTTTCCCATGACTCCTCGTGGGATTATAGAGTACTTAAAGTTGCGTCGGCCAATTTATAAAAAGACTGCCGCCTATGGTCACTTTGGACGGAATGAACCTGAGTTCACTTGGGAAAAGACCCCAAAGGCTTCTATTCTGCGGAAAGAAGCAGGCAAATAACACGTTATTCATTTCCAAAAATCTCATTGCCAATCAGCTCCCTTCTTGGGTGTGTGTGAAACCAGGAGGGTGCTCAATGTGGACATCACATGTGAAGGGATCCTTATGAGCACAGCCACCAATACAGAAAACGTCACCATTGATTTTAAAGTTGCAGATAGTAGTCTTGCGCCATGGGGACGAAAAGAACTGCAAATTGCTGAAACCGAAATGCCGGCGCTCATGGCCTTGCGCAAAAAGCATGGGGCTTCTAAGCCACTCCAAGGGGCAAAAATTCTTGGGTGCATTCATATGACCATTCAAACGGGGGTGTTAATTGAAACACTCATAGCCCTTGGTGCTGAAGTGCGGTGGTCTTCTTGCAATATCTTTTCGACCCAAGATCATGCCGCTGCCGCGATCGCAGCCAGTGGAGTACCCGTATTTGCTT
>CAZKRH010000276.1:0-6643 GCA_964555115.1 uncultured Nitrospiraceae bacterium
CATTCAAAGCATTAAAAACGCTAATGGCTAATTCTGCTTTATCTCGTCCTCCAACATTCCAAAATCTATAGCCTCCACGAAGATTTAGAAGAACGTAACTTCCCACCCTTGTGCTAGGAGGTGGAGACCCTCCAAACATGGAAAAAACGGGAAATCCTGGGTCAATGGTATATCGAGCAGGTCCAATGTAATGAACACCCACTTCTCCGTTTAACCCATTTTCCCAGTCCGTTCTTAGCCCTCCGTTAACTTTAAATCGTGGTGCTCCCCGTTGAACACGACTTGTAGAAGGGAAGGATTGGTTTATTTCCTGATAGGAAAAATTGGTAAAGCCACTTAGCCACGGAAAAACCAAAAACTCTAGACTTGCTTCCCCCCCATAAATATCGGCACATTGACAGCCCATCGTGTTCCCTGGGTTGTTGAAAAAAGTAGACGCTGTTACTGATCCTGTTGTTAAACCTGAGCTAATTAAATCCGTTATATGATTGAAAAAAAGATCAAGACGGGCGCGTAAACGGTGTTTTAGATACCAGCCCTGGTAGCCAATTTCATAGGAAACAATTTTTTCCGGACCTAAATTAGAGGATCCAGTGAGGGTACCTGGGCCAAAAGGGGACATGGATAAAGATAACGTCTTCTCTTCAAAAATTGTTGGAGAGCGATAGGCAACAGCAAAACCGGTTCGAAGGGTGTGATCTGGCAATGGTTTAAACACGAATGAAAAACGAGGGCTGTAGGTAGGATTGATAAAAGTATCCATATCAAAGCGGAGACCTGCAACTGCTGTTAACGTAGGAAAAATTTTCCATTCATCCTGTATATACAGACCAAAACGATCTTCTCGTTCGTTCCCTACCAGAAATTCACTTGAGGCTTGATTATGGCGGTAATTAAAACCATAGGTGAGACGATTGTCACTTCCAAAGTTAATCGCATGTTGACCATCTATATTGGTGGTATTGGCCTTAATGTTATTTATAGGAAGGCCGGCACTATTGAAAATTGAAAAGACCGAAGAGATTAAGGGATTAACGGGTGTCATGGCGGCTTGGGTGTAGCGGGTCCACCATGCGCGGATAAAAAAATTGGGGCGTTCATAGCCCACATTGGCATACCCAATTGATGGTTCTTGATTGACAACTAACGTATCCACGATAGGTCCGTCATAACGATTGGAATCAAGAAACCCACCAGATACAGTTAGATTAGAATCCCCGGTAAGTGCGTAATCCACTCGCCCATTAAATTTGTAGGCCCGAAAGGCCAAACCATCTCGATTATCCCATTGATTGGTCTGATCCTGCCCAACAGAAAATCGATATCCCCATTTTTCATGTTTCCCAGCGTGGATGGCAGTACTTAAAAACGTCCCAAATTCCCCACCACCCACTTGAATAGTGGTTCCTTCAATTTCATCTGGGCTCTTGGTAATGATATTGATAATGCCATCAAACGCATTAAATCCATACAGTGCTGAGGCAGGTCCCTTTAATACCTCAATTTTCTTAATTTCCGGTAAGGTAACCGGAATGGCTTTCCATAATACCTCTCCCTGAATGTCCAAATAGATGGATCGGCCATCTACGAGTACCAGTAGTTTATTGGCTCGGAGTTGATTATCCCCTCTCACACTCACATTAAAATCCGCGCCAGTCATTTGTATAACTTCCATTCCCGGAATTCGACGAAGAACGGTTGGTAAATCAATAGCCCCAGATTGCCGGATATCTTCGTCCGTAATGACATATACGTTTGAAGGAGCTTCTGAAATGGGTTGTTCATGTTGGATGGCAATCGACACTGTTTCTTCTTGTAAAAACTCGATTTCTTCTTCAATACCTAGAAAATCAAATTCAGGGTAAAGATCGTCAGATGGACTATCGGATTTAGCGGAGGCGGGAAAAAAAGAAAGAACAACGATTAAAAGTACAAGAATCCTAATCGTAGACACGGGCTTAAAAACAGTCATGAGATATCTTAGGCAATGGAACCATCGATCTAAATAAGGATCTATGAACCTCTAAGTGTACCGAAAAGTAGGGCCGGATGGAAAATTCCAAATTTTGAAAGAAAAAGGTTTTAGTTCTAAGAGTTTATGAAGAATGAGAAGTCACAGCACGACGAAGGGTGGCTTTCAATTCTTGGCGATTAAAGGGTTTGGTGAGATGCGCAAAGGCATGATGGGATTTTGGGTTTTGTTCAGGAGCTTCCATTACCATTTGTGCAGTATGGAGGATGACCGGAAGGGAGGGGTCTAATTCCATTAAATGTTGGAGGACGGACCAACCATCAAGATCGGGGAGACGAATATCCAACAGAACCGCGTCGAAATGTTGGGTTTTTGCACGATCGAGAGCTTCCGCCCCGGTTGAAGCTGATTCGACCGAATACCCTTCATGTTTAAGGAGGTCGACCAGGGCAATACTGATGTCGGGGTCATCATCCACGGAGAGAATGTTGGCTGGGCTGGTATCTAAATTAGAGGACATCATAAAGAAGATACTCCGTTTCTATTAAAGCTATAAAAATACCTTCAAGGTCAAGGAGGAAATCCTTTAACCTTTTCGCCTATACAACTTTCTAAAATGTAAGCAAATTTCGCACCAGACTGTCCTTCCCAGTCTTAAATAAATTATTTTCTTGTAAAAGCTTGATTAATCGAAAAAATTTTGGCGGGACTAGCACATCAATCAATAAATAACAAAACGGAAATCTATAAAAGTAGTATCAAAAAAGATACTTTTATTATCTTAGAAGATACTAAGTATGAAATACAGAATAATTGAGGAAAGAAATACTAGGTGCGGTCAATTTTTTGTTTGGTCTAAAATGAGAGGAAGAGTAAAGAAAAATTGGCTGCCTTTGCCGACTGTACTATAAACTCCTATCTGACCACCATGTAATTCTACCAAGTTTTTCGTAATCGCTAATCCCAAACCTGCTCCCTGGGCTTCAACGGGTGACTTAGAACTTCTGAAAAACCTATCAAAGATATGGTCTTGTTCATTTTCTGGTATACCACATCCTGTATCTGTAATTGAAACCTGAATTCCTTGAGAATCCATTTTCTTGATACTCACGGTGACGGATCCATCATGAGGGGTGAATTTAATGGCATTGTGAACCAGATTGGTTAAAATCTGACTCACTTTGTCTTTGTCTCCCCATATGAGCGGGATATCCTCCACATTTTGACATGTGAGGGAAAGGGATTTTTCATTCGCCGCATTTTGCATGGATTCAAGCGTTTCCTCTACCAGATCCACCATGGAAAATTCATCTAGGCGAAGTTGCATGCCACCTGCCTCTATTTTGGAAAGATCTAATAAGTCATTAATCATCCGGGTCAATCGCTCGATGTTGACGCGAACGCGGCTCAAATAAAATCCTTGACGTTCTGTCAACTGACCGGTCAATCCATCCAACATGTTTTCCACTAATCCTTTTATGGAGGTCATGGGGGTGCGGAGTTCATGAGAGACGATGGACACAAACGCTGACTTCAGTCGGTCGAGTTCTAATAATTTTTCATTGGCTGTTTGAAGTTTTTCGGTGCGCTCCTCCACCCGTTTTTCTAGCGTCACCGTAAGTTGTTCCAATTGTTGATAGGCACGGGCGTTGTCGATGGCCACTCCGATGGTATTGCCAATGGTGACCAATAGGTCCAGATCTTCTTGGGAACAGGCGTGTGGCATCTTATCCGCCAAGACAAAGCCCAAGATATGTTGTTGGCTTTTAAGTGGAGCGCATACAAAAGATTGACATTTCAATTTGGTCAATAGGTCGTAAATTTCTGGAGAGAGACGGTCAGTAGCTTCTTGAATGTCGGGGATAAAAAAGGCCTCCCCGTGGATTAACATTTGTGACGGAATGGAATCGTTATGGAGAATGGGAAGGCACATCTTCTTAGCATGTTCTGCCAAGCCTGGCGGAATTCCTGCTGTTTCCACTCCTAGGACTTTCCGTTGATCCGGGTCATACGTGAGAAGAATCATATGAGAGAATCCGACTCGATCAACTAGCAGATGGAGAACCGTAGCAAGTAATTTGTCTAAATCTAAATTTGACGTAATGGCTACCCCAGTTTGGTTGAGGGTGGTTAATTGATTCACTTGTTTCGTGATAGTGTCCATGTGGTGCGACAACACTCGGTCCCGTTCCTCTAAGGATTCTGTCATTTGGTTAAAAATCCGAGTTAGGTGGCCGACTTCATCAGACGTGGATGGAGTCACTCTAGCCGTGAGGTCACCACCCGCAACACGGGTCGCTCCCTCTGCCAACCTTTGAAGTGGGTGAATAATTCTGTTAGCTAGGAAGGAAATGGCCCCAATCCCGGCAAGGATAATGAGAATGGTGATGATGACGATATTGACAATAATGGTATTCAAAGCCTCCAACATATGCGTATTCGTCAAGCCCACTTGGATCACCCCTTGAACCAACCCTAAACCCTGATTCTCTGCTGTGTTCTCTGGGTTAAATTCTTGTATCTCAAGGGAAAGAGGGCCAAACACAGGTTCAGAGGGAACTTTTCGCCGGACAGGAATGGCGAAGTCAAAAATCAAGGGCTTGGTAAGGCCTAGGTTTTGTGGGGAGGAAGGTTCCTTATCGCGAAAATTCTCCGATTCCTTCTTCTGATTGAAAAAACTCAAGGAGGTAATGATGGGTTCCGTGTTGTCCGATTTGAGAACTCGAAAGGCAATAGTTTGATTGGGTAACTGGGCTGCACTTAACCTGTCCATTCCAGGGTTGATTCCGTTTTTGTGCTTAGAAAGAAGGATCTTGCCCTTTGAATCAGTCATTGTCACATACACCACTTCATCGATTTTCATTGTCCCTTCAATAAGGCGTTCAAGGGAAGAAAGGTCTTGGGTAATCAGACCGTACCGGCTGGTGTGGGCCAAATTCTTCACCACCATGAGGCCAGTTTTCGAAAGAGTGGTGGCCATGAAGGCCGCTTGTTGTTGGACGACATAATAACTCAACCCTGAGCATACCCCGACAATGACGCAGCTAATGAATATGATAAATTTTGACCGCAACCCAATGAACCTTTTGGGAGAAGTCGTATCCTGAGGATTTATCCGTTCATTCATCGGAAGTCCGCCAACTAAAAGGTTTCATCTGCCTGGCCAACCACCTGTGAAGAAAGATGTAGATTCAGGAATTCGGCAGTTTTGAGATTTAATGACAATCGAACATTTTCGACTGGGACGACAATTTGAGTTGGAATAGTCGTTCCTTTGAGCAATTGGATGGCAAGGTCTGCCGCTTGTCGGCCAACGTCTTCATATTTAATATATACGCTGGCCAAGGCCCCGCTTCTTACCAAACCTGAAGAAAAACCAAATAAGGGAATGTTGCGTTCTAGTGTCGTACTGAGGAGAAACTCCAAGGACTCCGAGTTCAGAACGGTGCTATCTGGAAAAAGCCACAACGCATCAATGGATTTGGTGATGGCTCGTAAGGTATCGGGCACCTCCCTTTCAGAAGTCACGGAACGAGCAATGAGGGTGAGCCCGTGTTTTTTGGCTTGAAGACGAGCTTGCGGAATCAGGTCCCCGGACTTGGTTGGATCAAAGACCACTCCTATTATTTTGAGTGTGGGGACAATCGTTTGGAATGTCTTGAGTTGACGAGAAAGGGGAATGGTTAACCCAATGCCCGTCATATTCTGGGAAGGAAGGGAATATTTATTAGGATGAAGGACCATACAGAAAATTACCGGAATATCGAGAATTTCCAATTTTGCTGCCAAGGCGGCCTTCAGGCCAATGGCCAAAATGAGTTTGGCATTTGAAGCTCTCAGTTTCCGGGCAATCTTTCGGCCCTCCGCCATATTGCCTTCCAAGTTAAATTCTGAAATGGTCGTGCTAGGGGGTAATTGTTTGGTAAATGTCAAAGTCGCTTTGTTATAAGCCGCGATGTCAGCAGATTTGAGAATGACGATATCTTGGGCATGACCTTCAAGGAGGAGGCTGAGTGAAAGGGCAGGAACTAGAAACCCAAGAACCAGAACCCTCAAAAGGAGGTGTCCAGGCCAACAACGAATCCAACCCATTAGTGGTAGAAGTGAAAAATTCACAAATTTTTTCCGAGAACATCCAGAAAAATATAGGGCTCTTACTTGTGACGAATCTCCAGACTCTGTTTGTATTTCAGTAACTGGAGTAAGTGTATTCTAGACTAGTGTCATATCCAATACAGAATGTGCTGAGGAAAAATACTTGGATATGGTAGGTTGCCTTTACATGAAATTTTTATGAGTCACACTGTGCCTGATACACATTAGGGAAGGACAAATTACCTTAAGGTGGGGCGGCCATAGGGATGGCATCCGGGCACATGACAAATGAATTACAAGCCATCCTCAATACATAACGAAATCCATGCTGTTGGAAAAGGGCAGAATGACCCTGACGGAAAATATATTGGTCAATGTCACCTGGTTGGTTGAAATGTGGAGTGAAACAAATGGAGGGGGGAGGCAGATACCAATAGGGTTCAGGAGAAAAGAGGTCCAATACCCAAAGAGGCCTTCAGGTTTGTACTTTTCTGGGAGCTTATGGAAGAGGTCGATGACCTCAATTTTTTCTCGTTAGGGCAATAAAGAAAGAAGTTGATTATTTTTGGCGCTTAG
>CAZKRH010000277.1:0-4609 GCA_964555115.1 uncultured Nitrospiraceae bacterium
CTATCATCGGGTATACGCTCCCGCAGTCAAACGAGCAGGCTTGAAAAAGGTTAACTGGCACACCCTCCGGCATACGTTTGGCAGTCGTGTGGCGCAGAGTGGGGCAACAGGGCAAGAATTTGCTGATTGTTTACGCCATGAGGACACCAGGTTGGTCCAACGGTATGCACACCTTAGCCAGACCCATTTGCAAGGGGTGATGGAAAAAGTCTCGGCCTTTGGGAAACCAAAAAACAAATTGGCTGTTTCAGATGACAGTGTAGACAGAAGTGAGATACGAACCTTGGCCGAATCCGACCAGAAGAGAGAGGAACCAGAACCTGTTGAATGATAAAAGAAAATTGGAGCGGGTGAGGAGATTCGAACTCCCGACCAACGGCTTGGGAAGCCGATGCGCTACCACTGCGCTACACCCGCTCAAACTTTAGATTGGTGAATCATTCTATGCATCGGTAAAAAGCCACGTCAAGATTGATCAGGTTCTCACAAGACGACCCAGGCAAATCTCAAGTGAATTCTACGAGGGCGTATTTTCGTTTCCCAATCTTCATTTGATATTGCTGGCCTGGCTCTAGAGAAAGCACATAGTTGGTATCTTGAATGCGTGCTTTATTTATTTCCACTGCCCCCTGGGCAATCAATCGCCTGGCCTCGGCGTTGCTGGACACCAAGCCTGTTTTGGCAATCAATTCCACAATCGCCATGGATGGCTCGGCGGAATTACTACAATCCGCTACGGTCAACTTCACGGTGGCATCAGGCTGTTCAGGAAATTCACGACTCCGGATTCGCTTTTGAAAATCAGCTTTTCCTTCTTGTGCTGCTTCGGGACCATGATATTGCTCCACAATTTGTTCGGCCAACGCCAGCTTGGCTTCCAGGGGGTGCGTCTGTTGCACCACGGCCAAATCATTGGACGTGAGCAGTTCATAATATCGATACATCAATTCGTCACTGATCGACATCAATTTCCCAAACATGTCAGTCGGAGCATCCTCTAGAGCAATAAAGTTTCCAAAGCTTTTGCTCATTTTCCGCACGCCATCCGTGCCCTCCAACAATGGCATCGTGATTACGACTTGCGGCTTTTGCCCATGATCTCGCTGTAGATCTCGTCCGACGAGTAAATTAAACTTTTGATCTGTCCCCCCCAACTCCACATCCGCTTTGAGCGCCACGGAATCATACCCTTGCACCAGGGGATACAAAAACTCATGGATGCTAATCGGTTTTTGGTCACGATACCGTTTCGAGAAATCATCGCGTTCCAACATGCGCGCCACACTGTAGTGCGAACACAATTCCACCATTTCTTCGGCTCGCATGGATTGCATCCACTCGCTATTAAAGACAATACGTGTTTTTTCAGGATCTAAGATTTTAAAAATCTGGCGCTCATAGGTTTTTGCATTGGTTTGCACTTGTTCTTTGGTTAACGCCACCCGTGTATCAGATACTCCTGTGGGATCTCCAATCATACCGGTGAAATCACCAATGAGGAATATCACTTCATGGCCGAGTTCCTGAAAATGTTTCAGCTTTTGAATCAGCACGGTATGACCCAAATGGAGATCAGGAGCGGTCGGATCAAACCCGGCTTTTATTTTTAACGGCCGCTTTTCTTTGATGGAGGAGGCAAGACGAGACTCCAGCTCATCCTTTTGAATGATTTCTACGGTACCTCTCAGGATTAAGTTGAGTTGTCGTGTGAGTTCTGTATTTCCCATAGTTTGACCTTACCAGATCATGACGCTTGGTTTACTCTACGAGGCATTTTTCTTATTCACACTGGTCGTAACCAGCGATTTCAGTCGTGCCATTCGTTTGTCGCCTATTCCCGATACATTTTTCAACTCATCAACTGATGTAAACGGTCCCTGGATTTGGCGATACTCAATAATCCGTTGCCCTAACACCTGCCCAATTCCAGGCAATGAAACCAACTCATCCAAGGTTCCTTGATTGAGATCAACCAATGGATACTTGGCTGATTCTGATGTTTGAGGTAAGGCATTCCGACTCTCAGGCTTTTTCTTTGCTAGTACAGGTAATATCTGTATCCCCTGACTTTGTAGGTGTAGCAAATCTGTTTGTTGGCGATGTGGTGAATTCATCTCTTGGCCAGGCCACCCCCATAGGGCTATCCCCCCAAAGACCACCCCAAGCATCACGAGTTTGATGAACAATGATTGTGCCATGAGAGAATGTGTTGTCCGCTACATTCTATTTTCTTTTTGGCGCTTGATGAATGGCCAACCCTTCAAGATCTTCTGCGGCTTCCATCATGCCTTCAGACAATGTGGGATGGGCATGAATCATTCCTGCCATTGCACTCGCGGGGGCTTTCAATTCCATCGCCAGCGCGGCTTCGTGGATCAGATCAGCCGCATGGGCCCCTATGATATGGACACCCAATAACGCATCGGTTTCCGCATCAGCTATGACTTTAAACATGCCGGTCGTTTCCCCAACCCCCTGGGCCTTTCCTAACCCCGCATAGCGAAATCGCCCCACTTTGGCTTCTCTGCCTTGTTCTTTGACTTGTTGTTCAGTTAAACCTACTCGTCCTATTTCTGGCAGTGTAAAAATTCCTGCAGGAATCACATCGTAGTTAATGGTTGAAGATTGCCCCATGGCATTTTCCACGGCAATTTTCCCTTGGGCCGAGGCCACATGCGCTAACATCGCCTTTCCCACGACATCCCCAATAGCATACACACCTGGCACATTGGTCTCTAAGTGATCATTAACCTCAATCTCACCTCTGGCTCCCAGTTGCACGCCAACTTTTTCTAAACCTATCCCTTGCGTATTGAACCCGCGCCCCACCGACACCAACACCATGTCGGTTTCGATTTGCGCTCCAGAAGTTAGCATGAGTGACACAAGGGCTTGGATGCGTCTCACCTCCTTTACCGTCGTGCCTAAATGGACAACTACTTTTCGCTTTTTTAATTCCCGGAGCATTAATCCACCAATTTCTTCATCTTCTTGGGGAAGAATTCGAGGCATCATTTCTATGACGCTTACCTTGGTGCCCAATCCACTAAAGTAGGTGGCAAACTCACATCCCTCTACTCCACCACCAATGATGACGATTCTAGCCGGATTGGTAGTCAGATCTAACGCCTCTTTACTCGTGATGAAGGTCTGCCCATCAATAGGAAATTGCGGAAGGTTCGGCCATGAGGAACCGGTGGCGATAATCATAGCATCACCTTGAATCTTGGTTTCTGAGCCATCGAACTGTTGCACTCGAACTGTTTGTTCGTTTTCTAATATTCCCGTGCCTTCAATATGGGTAATCTGTTGCGTCTTAAAGAGGGTGGCAATTCCCCCAACCAATCCATTCACTACACGATTTTTTCTGGCCACCATTTGGATGAGATCAAAGGAAACCTCACCTTCCACTCGCAGTCCCATGTCTGAGGCCTTCTTTATTTTTTCTCGAAGGTCAATGACCGACAGGAGGGCTTTACTCGGAATGCAACCCGCATTCAAACACACCCCACCTAAGGCCTGGTTTTCGACCACCGTGACTTCAGCCCCTCGTTGAGCCGCACGGATGGCTGCGACATACCCTCCCGGGCCTGCTCCAATAATGATGATTTTTTTTGACGGCCCCATACGGGTTAGGAAGAAAGAAAGGCTTCGTACTGTGAGGCATCCATGAGGGAATCGACTTGGGCAGGATCGGCAAGCTCAACTACGACAATCCACCCTGTTCCATAAGGATCCTGATTCAAATATTCTGGGTGATCCTGAAGATCAGTATTCACTTTGACGATTTTTCCACCCACGGGGCAATAAATACTGGACGTGGCTTTCGTGGATTCTACTTCCCCAATTTCCTCATCAGCCGACACGGTCTTATCCACTTGAGGAAGGTCAATGAACACCACATCTCCCAGAGCATCCTGGGCATGATGGCTAATGCCAATAGTCGCTTGTGATCCATCAAGACGAACCCACTCATGTTCTTTATGGTACCGCAACTCACCTGGAATCATTCCAGCCCCCCATTGGCTTTAGGTCATTGACAATAAACGGAATTTTCTAAAAATAGCGAAGTTAGAAGACTAGTGGGTTCTTAAAGAAGGGAACGGTATTTGTCAAGGAAAAGTGCTTCCAGAAAGACGTCCTACCCCTTTAGGCAAAGTCCACTTTCCCTGTTGACTAGGTCCGGATTCACAACAGGTCCTTCCGTCTGAAAATACCTTGGCTGAAGGACTCGGTAGATACACCCATAATTTTTCAGGGTCCCCTAGCGTGGCAATCATCTGCTCAAGAACCCCGTGCCAATCCAGGATAGGTGGAAGCTTTTCCCTTGATCCTGTGCCATTTTGCGTAAACACCAGGGGGCTCACCGGTACCTTCACCAGGAACACATCAAATCGTGATTGCGCCGCAGCCACCCAATCTTCACTAGAGCGAATAAGGGCCGTGAGTGGATCCACCACACTATCGGGATGCACCACCAACCCAAACTGCCGAACGGGAAACGTTTCTTTTAATCGTTGAATCATGGTGGTCATGACTTCTAACCGTTTTCGGGCCTTCCACCCCGCCCACCGCCAAAACAACGGAGAATACAATTGGGCATCCATAT
>CAZKRH010000278.1:0-7348 GCA_964555115.1 uncultured Nitrospiraceae bacterium
TCTATTATGAAGAGCCACGGGCTTGCTCAGACGATCCTTGGGGTGTGATGATGTTCTAGGAAGTTGGAGAGTTTTGAAATTCCTAGACACGGCAGTTGGGCGCAAAATAGCTGTTTTTAGGATAATAGTTGGTTATTGGAAATAAGGGATGGGTAGATGATTGAACAACGAATCGAAGAGGTGACGAAGGCCAATGAAAAATTTTATCATGCCTTTGAAAGCCTTGATATTACCAAAATGGATGCTATTTGGGCTCATCAAGAATACGTGACGTGTATTCATCCAGGATGGAGCATTCGGGTGGGTTGGCCCTTAGTCCGCGACTCATGGGTCGTGATTTTTAATAATATTTTTTCCATGGATTTTTCTCTTACCGAACTCCAAGTACAGGTGGCCGGGGATGTGGCTTGGGTGATTTGTACGGAAAACATTACCAGCCGTCAGGGTGATGCCACACAAGAAAGTCGGGTGGTCGCCACCAATTTATATGAGCGGGTCGAAGATGCTTGGGCTATTATTCATCATCATGGCTCACCGCTCATGGAATAGAGGACTGGTGAAAAAGTCCGCCAACGGCATTTCTTATAAGGTTCGTTTCTGGTTGCCCGTTGCTGGTCACTCGATTTTTAGATTTTAGGTATGTGTTTTGTTCTAGAGACTAGCGACAGGTCCCGTGATTCCACCCTCTTCTTTAAACCTAGAAATGGCAGTTGGATCACGAAAGTCTGCACACGTTCTTCAGGCACCTAAGAGAATTGTAAAATTTTTTCATCACCCAGCAGGTAACGCAAGTTTTTACAATTCCCTATGCACATATATCCCTTGCACAGCTTTTTCGCGCCCAACAGCCGTTTCTAGGTTAAATCTTACAGTTCACCAATCCGCAAAAGTACAAAAAGATTTGAATAATGATCCAGATCAGAGAGGGGACGGCCACTGCCGTGAAGAGGGCGAAGAGAAGAATCCGTTTGGCTGATGGTCGTTGTTCTTGTTCCACAGCGGACGATCTCTTCAATAATGACTGGTGCACTCGTTAGGGCGAGTCTTCGAGATGGTTAAAAAAGTCTTGAAAGGTATTTTAAGGACCAACAAAACGAATTGGTTCTTCTCCGGTGAGATGTTCGGGAGTCAAGACATAGGTTCCTAGTAAACTCTTCTCCCACACAGTCGTGGTGGGTTCATCTCCACCTAACGTTAAAATGTAGGCCAGGGAGCCAATCACTCCGCCGAGTCCAGCATACACGAGTTTGGAAGCGCCGTAGGGGATAGTGGCAATCCAACTGGCGATGTTGAGACCTACTTCAGTGCTAGGGGAGTCAGAATAGGTTTGAGCAAAACTTGGTGTACCCCCCAAAAGACTCACCAACAATATTCCCAACATGATGAATAAGGAAAGGCGTGTCATTACAGGTCGTGACGATTGGGATGTCATGAGCAATAGCCTCCTTGGTTAGAATTATCCAATACCGTGAAGTTGGATAATAATGTACACCAGGGAGCCAAGAGTTGCATCTTCTTTTTAGTATGAAAAAAGGGAAGGCTGTGTTTTCGAGAAACAGCAGAGGTTGGGAACGTACTCTCAATATGGAATTCGTAGAGTCATTCCACGTGGGTGCCTAGGTTTTTCCCCCATTCTCGAACGACAATGTCTCGTTCCTGCATGGTTGACCCATTATATGTTCGGAACATTTTCATGCCGCCTTTTTTTCTACGCCATTTCACAAAGTCAATAAAATGTTCCTTACAGACGGACCCAGTTCCAGCTGGTGCATACACTTGACTGGTACATCCTCCAATTACGCATCCTTCATCACTCATAATTTATACTCCGCCATGAAAGTAAGTTTGCCGGTCTTCATTGAATCTTGGAGGCTGATCGAGATTATAGATTGATCTACTGTGGTTGCACCGGATTTGGCCAGACTTCTCGATCCTTTTCGTTCAATAGGCCTAACTATTCGCCTCAAACGATCGAAAAATCTGTCTCAAACCGACACAACCTCCTCACGATCACTAATCTCGAACAGCCTCGTAGAAAAGTATGCCCGAGCCATGAAACAGTTTGCAACCAAGGAAAAAGAGAGCCGGGGTCAAAAAGAATTGGAATGCCAATGGACAGAAAGAGGCCCATTCTTGACTGTGCTCCCCAAATCACGTAAGGCCTCCTTGATCATGAACCTTCACATCTTTGCATATGGCTTGGTTTTCATAGTCTGTGGAATTTTGGCCGAGGTGGAACTATGTGAAGGGAGTCAAAAAGATGAAGTTGCGGTGGAAATACGAGAGGGGAATTCTCACATTTTTCCCTTTCATCAAGGGATAGCCACATTTGAAGTGACCGATACGAGTGCCACGGTATGGGCTCGAATTGAAGGCCCTGCTCAGGTGGAAGTCCACCTATTTGAAGAAACGAGTCCGTCAGAGACTAAATTGCATGGCATCTATCTCATGTCGATTCTGCCTAACCAGGATCATATTGGGAAATTCCACATTTCCGGTTTGCAACCATTGACTACGTATTCATACCAAATAAAACCGGAGCCGAGTGCCACGTTCTCGAATGAGAAAATCCAGCAGTCGTTGACCACAGGCCGATTTCGGACCGCTCCGGCTCCGGAGGATTCTCATCCCATCACGTTTATTTGGAGTGGAGATCTTGGGGGGCAAGGCCATTGTCGAAAACCCGGCAAAGGCTATGAGCTCTTCGAGCGGATGCGGGACACCAAACCAGATTTTACCCTGTTTGTCGGGGACACGATTTATGCTGATGGAAAATGCGCCTCGCCACCAAATTTCTCCGGGTATGATTTTATTGCAGAAACCTTACCGCAGTATCGGGCTAAACATCGTTATCAGCGTGAGGATCAATATCTTCAACGGTTCCTGGCGGAGATTCCTCTGTATGCGATCTGGGATGATCATGAAGTCCGCAATGATTTCTCCGGCCCTTCCCATGAACAAATGCCCCTGGGGCGACAAGCCTTTCAGGAATATTGGTTGGGTCTCCCCTTTTCGGATGACCCACACCGACTGTATCGATCAGTGAAGCATGGAGCAGACCTTGAAGTCTTCATTTTGGATACACGGCAATATCGGAGCCCGAATACTCAACAAGATGGCAAAGACAAAACCATGTTAGGCAAGGCGCAACGGGAATGGCTCCTGGCAGGAATCCAAGCGTCTCAGGCAACGTGGAAGGTCATTGTCAGCAGTGTTCCGCTGTCAATTCTCAAGGGATCTAGGATTCGACCGGCCATGGATTCTTGGGCCAAGGGAACGCGAGGAACGGGATTTCATTATGAGCGAAATCTGATTGTGAACCTCATACTCTCGAAACCTGTCAGTAATGTGGTATGGCTCACCTCGGATGTACACTTTGCTCAAGTTGTGGCCTATGATCCCAATCACGATGGAAAAACCGATTTTCATGAAATGGTAGCGGGACCCATTTCCGCAAATGCTCGTACTCCCATGAAGTTGGATTCGACCCTGAATCCTAAAATTCTGTATGAGGATGGGGAGTTTTTCAATTTTGGCCTGGTGAACGTCCAGGGCTCAATCTTATCTGTCCAATTTCTTGATCATGTAGGCAGGATAAGGTTTCAGCATGAATTCAGAGCCAATTGAAAGTGTGAATGTGGGCAGGCTTTTCCGTATTTCTGCAGGAGAAACCGTTTGCACTCCATGCTAGCCTTGCAAACTCGATGTGGCACCAGCTATCGTAACACGTTCGTTTTGTAATTGATCAGCTTTCATTATATGGAAAGGAGAGACGGTTGTGTTAAGTGCAAAAGAAGTATTTGAAAAGTTACAGAAAGCGGCATTAGCCGCAACTGGACAGGATGAACGGGCTCTTCAAATTGATTATGACGCCCTAGAAAAAAAGGTTTTGGCCATGCTAGGCGATCGAAAAGTGTCATTATTGCATATTAATAAGCATCTTCCTGAGGGCTATGAAGATCAAGGCCATATGAATGCGGTGGTGGTCACTCAAGGCAATGTCTTGTTTGATATCGTAATTGGCGATTCCTATTATCGCTATGATATTTTCTCAGCCAGTGATCTCGATAAGATCCAATCCATTGATGGTGTATGGGAAGATAAGGAAAAGCGAGAAGAAATTTCTTTCCTCAGTCTCCGTCTCATGCATGGCGACGAAGCGCACATCCTGCTGGCGTTAAATGATGAACAGCGACAAAATGTCCTAGCCGTGGCGAATGCCGTGACCTTTGCGCGACATCCTGAAAAATAGACCTCTCCTCAAAAAATTGTTCCATTGAAATCCTACGCACCGCTCCTCGTTAGATATGACGAGGAGCGGTCGGATTCCTACCTTCCCTTCAAAAAACAAATCTTCCTCGGCTGTCCGCAACAAAGACCTAATGTATCTATTCGCAACACCCCATTGTTGAGCAGAAGCTGTGAGGGTCAAAGGACATTCCCAAAAGTGCTTGGGGTCAACGGCTTAGAAACGGGGTTCTCCTTTCATCTGTTTTCAATTGGGAATGATTCCTGCTATTGAGAAACATGAAAGAATGAATCGTGAGAAAAATTAGAGAGAAGATAGAGTGGTTCTTTCTTCTTGAGGTTCCTTTCGAGGAAAGGTACCATTCGCCCACCAAGGAGCCTGTAGGGGAAAATCGTTCCCACACAAAGACATTAATAGTGTAGAAGCCTCCCGCTGTTGATACTCTGTTCACATTTAGAGGTTCCTAGTATGTGTAAAGCCAAAATCGTGTTCCTGGCCGTAAAGGTGTTTATATTGAGTTCAGGGAATTTTCGTGAATCAGATTTTCGTCATACACCCATATAAAAACAACGGCGTCTGGGTGTTTGATGACGAAACCGTCGGTTTAGTCCAAGAGCCGTTTGTATCTGGGGCAGATGTCATTATCGATCGAATGGTTGAGGGAATCTCGGATGCGGATAAAGGGTTTAGTCTGTTCTTTTCGTCAGAACCCTTTCCGGGTTATCAGGGCAAGTTTGAATGGCGACGAGAAGAGTTTGAGGGCAATTGGTATTACAGTGCAGAGTTGGATGTAGAGGGTTGGTTATGTCCTGCAATGTTCAGGTATTTCGAGTGTGCTCCCACAAAAATTTATGCTCAATGCAAACCCAAAGTTGCCTCATAAAGTTGTTTGAAAATAAAAAACTCACATGAGTGAATTTGTCGAATTTTTAAAAGAGGTGTTTGAACAATTTGGACCGATTCAAGCACGGAAAATGTTCGGTGGATATGGCATTTATCACAAGGGAATGATGTTCGGATTAGTGGCGGATGATACCCTGTACCTTAAGGCTGATAAGGAGACCGCGAAAGAATTTGAAACGAGAGGGTTAGACCCATTTGAATATGATAAAGGGGATAAGGTTGTAAAAATGTCATACTACCTTGCACCCGAGGAAATTCTCGATGATCCGAATGAAGCTGCTTTATGGGCTCAGCGTTCGTATGAAGTCGCTCTTCGGTCGAAAAACTCTGGAAAACAGAAAGCTAAAAATTCTAAATCCACCCGTTTATAAATGGTATAGATACCTTCCAACCATTTCCCTCAGACTTTTTATCTGATCCTGTAATCTCTTTTTCTCTCTTGTCAGAATGTTGCCTATGTTATAACATTAATTATAACATTTTATGGGGGTTCTGTATGCTGGATTTAAAGGTTAGAAAAGTGGGAAATTCTTTGGGAGTCGTTCTACCTAAAGAAGTACTTTCTCGTCTCAATCTCGAGGATGGGGATAAGGTGTTTCTGACCGAGGCCCCTGATGGAAGTTATCGGATTACTCCCTATGATCCCGAATTTGAAAAACAGCTGAAGATTGGGAAAAAATTCATGGCCAAATATCGTAATACGTTGAGAGCTCTGGCCAAGTGAAAGAGCCTAAATGGATTTCGAAGCCTGTGGTGTTAGCCATCCACGATGAGCTTTTAGCTGAATTCGGTGGGACTCCTGGCCTGCGAGATGAAGCTCTTTTAGATTCGGCCTTGGCTCGTCCACACAATCTTTATTCGTATGGATCTTCCAATCTTTTTAGGCTTGCGGGCTGCTACATTTCGGGAATTGTTCGTACCCACCCTTTCATGGATGGCAACAAACGAACGGGTTTGGTTATTGGAGGAATTTTTTTAGAAAGAAATGGCAAATCGCTAGAGGTTTCGGAAGTGGAAGCCACTGCCGTTATAATGATGTTGGCTAGTGGTAAAATGAGTGATGAAAAAATTTCAAACTGGCTCAAAAATAATAGCACATGATTCCTGGCTTTGGAAAAGAAACTAGGTGGTATAGAGGAAAGGCTTATTGGTTAAGAAGTTTTTCCAACAAAGGGGAGAGCTTGGACGACGGCTCGGTGTAGTTGTCCTTGAATATCCACGGTGAGTTCGGTGTCGGGTTTGGTAAAGTCACGGAGGGGAAAGCCCAAAGCCAATCGTTTTTTTATCGTTGGAGAAAATGCCGAACTGCTAATCCATCCCACCTCTCGTTCGCCACTGAAGATTTTGGCGCCGGCCTCAGGAAGCTGATTTTCCGTCCCTTCCACCACTAATCCCACCAATCGTCGTTTAACCGATCCGTAGGTGTCCATACGAGCTACGACTTCTTGGCCTGGATAACAGCCTTTAGTAAGGCTAAAAGCCTTCCCTTCCAGATTGGCTTCGGGTGGAACAATGGATTCATTGAGATCAGGTCCGAGTTGAGGAAGGCCTGCCTCAATGCGGAGGGATTCTCTGGCTGTGGTTCCAAAAGGTTTGATCCCCATGGATTGGCCCTTCTCAGTTAGGCGGTCCCATAAGTTTGGCAAAATGGCATGGGGGGCAAAAATTTCAAAGTCGGTTTCTCCGGTCTCTTCGGTTCGGGACACGACAATTGTGTGTTCGTCCATCAATGTGGTCTTCGTACCCAAGACTTCCAATGTAGGGGCGTCTATATCCAGTGTTGCCTGAATAAGGGCTCCTGCCGATGGGCCGCTGACAAGAAGAATTCCCCAACTATCCAGCCGACTCTTCATTTTGGCTTTGGTTCCATACAGCAAAAACTTTCGAAATGTTTGAAATGTGGCATCTCCCACTTCCCCTACATCTTCCACCAGTAAGTGGTCTTCAAGAACATAGACTCGAAAATATGACAGGATTTTTCCTTTATGGGACATGAAGCTGGAGTATCGTCCCTATCCCGATTACAGGGCCGCAAAGCAAGCCATGATGCGATTGATATCTTTGATGAATTAGAAAAACGATTGGAAGACTGCAGACTATGGAAAATCCCAAAAATATTCTCGTCGGTGTCAGTGATATATTTTTCTATACAAAGATTCGGGATGCGTTTAAGCCTGCGGGATATACCCTAGGAAG
>CAZKRH010000279.1:0-3357 GCA_964555115.1 uncultured Nitrospiraceae bacterium
ATGTGTTGGGCGATGGAGCACAACCCGCTGCAGCCCTGTTGCTCCCCACCCATTGGGCGGGGAACCCTTCTCTCACCGGATATTCCTATAACCCCAGCAAAGCGCGATCACTCTTAGCTCAAGCGGGCTTTACACCAGCCAATCCCCTCAGGCTCACCTATAAGACTTCGAGTGATCCTTTTCGCATTCGAATTGCCACGATCGTACAAGACCAATTGGCTCAAGTAGGGATTCAGGTCGATCTGCGAAGTTATGATTGGGGAACCTTTTATGGAGATATTAAAGCGGGGCGATTTGAAATGTATAGTTTGTCATGGGTAGGGATACACACGCCGGATATTTTCTCCTATGTGTTCCATAGTCGATCCATTCCTCCCACGGGTGCCAATCGAGGACGATTCATGGACACACATGCCGACGACCTTATGGATCAAGCCGAATTGGCGGACACGCTCCAAAGCAAAAAAAAATTGTACCAACAACTTCAAGCCTATTTACTGAAAGCCTTACCCTACATTCCCTTGTGGTACCAAGACCATGTGTTTATTGCCCAGAAAAATCTCAATGGATACCAGATGGCCCTTGATGGTAATTACGATAGCCTTGCCAAGATCTATTGGGGCAATCCCCAGAACAGCATCGACCAATAAATGAGTTTCAGATTTTTCATTGCACGACTCTTCTCTGCCGCTATGGTCATCATTGGGATTGCATGCATGGTGTTCCTCTTGATTCATCTTGTCCCTGGGGATCCCATCGACGTGATGTTAGGCGAAACTGCTCACCCCACAGACAAAGAAGCCCTTCGACATGCTTTAGGCTTGGATCTGCCACTGCATATCCAATTATTCCACTATGGCCAAAACTTGCTCTCTTTCAATTTCGGGACTTCTTTATTTTCTGGACGACCCATCAGTGAGATACTCCTCACACGGCTGCCGGCCACATTGGAATTAGGTTTGGCCGCCATACTGGTAGCCGTTGTTCTAGCCGTTCCCTTGGGAATCCTCGCAGCCATTCGACGGGACACTATTCTGGATTTCAGCGCCATGGGCTTTGCCCTCTTTGGAGTATCCATTCCTAATTTTTGGCTAGGTCCTATTTTAATCCTTGTTGGCTCGATTTGGTTGGGCTGGTTCCCGGTCAGCGGCCGGGGCAACCCTCTTTCTCTTGTGCTGCCCGCCCTGACCCTTGGGACCGCTATGGCCGCCATTCTATCCCGCATGATTCGCAGTAGCCTTTTGGAAATTCTCACAGAAGACTTTATGCGAACAGCCAAAGCCAAAGGCTTACCCGAATCGCTCATCATCCTTCGTCATGGTCTTCGAAATGCCCTCTTGCCCATCATCACCCTACTTGGCCTTCAATTGGGTGCCTTGCTCGGAGGTGCGGTGATCACGGAAACGATTTTCTCATGGCCCGGCATTGGGTCACTCGTGATCGAAGCTATTCAACGGCGAGATTATCCCGTGGTTCAGGCCACGGTCCTCATCATCAGCATTTCCTATGTTCTCATTAATTTCCTCACTGATTTGGCCTATGCCTGGGCAGATCCTCGCATTCGCTTGGAGAAAGAGTCCTCATGAAAAAACTGAAGTTTTGGGGACCTCTGCTTATCCTCCTGCCCTGGGCGGCATTCGCTCTGTTAGGGCAAGCCTTACCCTTGAACCCCAATCAGATTAGTCTCGAACATATTTTAAGCGGAAGCATGGAAGAGACCTGGCTAGGGTATGATGATCTGGGACGCCCTCTCGCCGATCGGCTCATCATTGGTGCCCAAACTTCGTTCTTCGTGTCGATGATTGTAGTCAGCCTCTCCTTCATGGTTGGAGGACTCATAGGCATGACCAGTGGGTATGTAGGAGGACTTTTCGATCATACAATCTCCCGCATCATGGATATCTTTTTAGCTTTTCCAGGAATGTTATTGGCCATTGCCCTCGCCGGAATGATGGGGCCGGGAATTGGCAATGTGGTCATTGCCCTCACCATTGTCGGATGGGTGGGATATGCCAGACTCGCGCGAGCCCAGGTGCTTTCCTTAAAAGAACGGGATCATATTATGGCCGCCATGGCCGTGGGCACCTCCACCTTTCGGATTCTCACCCAACATCTCGCACTGTTGGTGATGGCCCCCCTGATGATCGAAGCCAGTTTTGGGATCGCAGGAGTCATCATCGGAGAGGCGGGCCTGTCGTTTTTGGGCTTGGGCATTCAACCTCCCTCAGCCTCATGGGGCAGTATGATTCGTGATGGCACACGATATATGCTGGTTGCTCCCCATATGGTCATTATACCAGGGGTGACCTTGATGTTGGTCGTCCTTTCCATCAATCTTTTTGGAGATTGGCTCCGAGATTGGTTGGATGTGAAAGGGAAGATTCAATAATTTTTTTTGATTGGAGAAAGAATTTTCTTGCCGGGTTTCGCCACGGCAGGACGAGGTCCTTTTGTTTCGGCAAAAGGACCCAAAACCATTTTTGCCCTGTCGTGTCCCTTCGGGTTCCCTGCGATACTCGCCAAATCAAGCGGCTGCGCAACTCGCTGCGCTCAAACAGTGCTCGCCGTCCCTCTTGATTTGGCTCCGTTTCTCGGCCACGCCAGAAGACGGTGATTCTAGAGGTCACGAACTTACATCATGATACTAACGGAAAAATGAACCAGCCTATTATTGGTTTTCATCAAGACGAGGAAGGCCATTGGGTGGCCGATCTCGAATGCGGCCATGGGCAACATGTACGCCATAATCCCCCATGGAGTGAACGTCCATGGGTCCTGACCATGCAAGGACGCAATCAACATCTGGGATATATTTTGTGGTGTAAACGATGCGAAGAGGGAGAACAAATAGAGTAAGGGGAAAGGAAGCTACCTTCCCAATTCTTGGAATTCGGTTTTCCCGACTTCTTCAGATTCAGTAACCTGCTCAACATTCTCCAACTTGGTGGATCGAAGACCTACGACATCTGGAATAGGAATGGTTGGAATAAAGGTGGGTTTGGCAATAGAAGTTTCTTGAACCTGGGGAGTTTTACCTCGGGTATACCGCACCACCGTTCCTCCCATTTTGTCATGCCACCCTTGTTTTTTTCCATCGAATGCCGCCCAGACAAATCCGATGCATAAGGGGATCGACGACACCACATACCCGAAATAGCGTCGAATCAGCTGCCCTTGTGTGGGTTTACCCCCGGTTTGCGCATCGACTATACGTGCCCCAATGAGCATTTTCCCAGGGGTGGCGGATTGAGCCATCCAAAACCCAACGATGGCCATCCCCGGGAGGATCCAGGAAATAAAAAAGTCCCAAGGCCCCTGGACCAAAGACTTGGAATCTAGATAGGCCCAGCCGTAAAT
>CAZKRH010000280.1:0-9209 GCA_964555115.1 uncultured Nitrospiraceae bacterium
AGGAATGCATGCCCCACGATAATACAAGGGCAGCGTAATGTTCGAATAAATATCGTATTTCCCGGTTGGCATCGCTCACCTCTTTCTGGAGATGCTTATCCCGCTGATTCCCTATTAACCGACCACTTCCTTGGCCGAACACCTAACTTACACCATGTGGCCCAATCGGTATTTGACCTATCCCAACTTCCCGATGTGTCTGGTCAAATTTTCAATCTTGACAATCGAATCTGGTAAATTTCATGTCCGAACGCTCCCCTACAAAACATCTGGAAGCTATTCAGTGGCATAATGCCAGTTGTTTTGTGACTGGTACTGATACGGGGGTAGGAAAAACTATGATCACGGGCGCACTCGCCCTTGCCATCCAAGCGAGAAATCACACCGTAGGTATCATGAAGCCTGTGGAAACTGGCTTACATGTCCTTACGGACCCACAAGAATCAGATGGAGCTCGGTTATCCCAACTCTCCTCTCACCAGGAGCTCATGGAACTTACTGCACCCTATCAGTTCCAGTCAGCTATCGCTCCATTGGCTGCCAGCCGACAAGAAAATACCCCAATTGTTGTATCCCGGATCGTGACTGCTCATACACACCTTCTGCAACGCAACGACTATGTGATGGTGGAAGGCGTGGGAGGCGCTATGGTTCCCCTCACAGTAGACTCCGATGTGCGAGACCTCATTCGAACATTACGCTGCCCTTGTATTATCGTGGGGCATGCATTCCTTGGTACCATTAATCACACCTTATTGACTGTTCAGGCTCTTCAAGAGCTGAACATTCCCATACTTGCCATCATTCTCAACATTCCCTCGCCGCCACAAGAACATCAGGCGAGTCTGCAGCACAGAGTTTCGACAACCGACATTCTGCGAGAGCGAACCTCCATCTCTGTTTTGGGACCAATAGAATGTATGAAATCTGTGGAAATAAAGAGGAAGGACTTTTTCCAAGAACTTTCACAATCAGCGTGGATTATTCAATTGTCAGATTTGCTTGAGAAAAGGATGCAAGAAACTGAGTCATGACTTTACCGGAGTCACCGGCTCCGAGAACCGCCGAGGCCACGGCCACCCCATTGGCACCCGCAGAGACAAGGGAAAAGACCGACTCGGGAGAAATTCCCCCAATGGCAAAAAGAGGTAAAGAGGTAAGAGCCCGAACTGATTGCAGCCCATTGATTCCCACAATGGGATCATGATTGGCCTTCGTCCCGGTCTGAAAAATTGGACCAAACCCAATATAGTCAACTTGTCCTTCAGGAATCGCCAAAATTTCCTCAGCGTTATGCGTTGACAGCCCTACTATTTTGTCTGGCCCCAATAACTGACGGGCAAAGAGGGCAGGCAAATCCTGTTGACCCACATGGACTCCATCCGCCTCAACCGCTAATGCGAGGTCACATCGATCATTCACGATGAAACAGACTGCCATTTCCCTCGCCACCTCCACAAGTTTTCGCGCTTGAGCATAGGCGTGACTCATTGAGATATCCTTACAGCGATACTGAAAGAGAGAGACTCCCTGCTCAGCCGCTTGGCGCATCAACGCACATAAAGAAAGCTGGTGAGCCCATTGCTCATCCAATAATAAATACATTCCTTTGAGGAAATCAGAAGAAGAATGCCGGAGGAAGGAACGGTGGGTCATCGAGAGCGGTTACTAAACAAACGTTCAAGAAATCCTGTAGACACACGCCCCTTCTGAAAATCTGCATCAGCAAGAATCAATCGTTGGAGAGGAATAGAGGTTTTCACTCCCTCAATCGTAAACTCATCGAGAGCACGAGCAATTCTCGCCAGGGCTTCCTGGCGGTCTCGCCCATGGCATATCAATTTCGCAATCAGGGAATCATACTGCGGAAGAACTTTACCCGAGACTTCTATTGCGGTATCGACGCGGACTCCAGGCCCACCGGGAACCTCAAAACGCGTAATGGTCCCTGGAGAAGGCGTAAAGTTCTCTGGACATTCTGCATTGATCCGACATTCAAAACAATGTCCCGTGAGATGAATGTCTTGTTGTTCGAAGGATAAAGGTTGCCCCGCCGCGATCGAAATTTGTTCTTTAATAAGATCAATGCCGGTCACCATTTCTGTAACCGGATGCTCAACCTGAATGCGGGTATTGACTTCCATAAAATAAAATTCACCCTTATGGTCAAGTAAAAACTCAACGGTTCCCGCGTTTCGATACTGAACCGATTTCACCGCCTCGATGGCGACACGGCCCATTTCCTGCCGTAACGACTCATCCACTGCCGGTGATGGAGATTCTTCAACTAATTTTTGATACCGGCGTTGGACGGAACAATCACGCTCTCCCAGATGCACCACGTTTCCATGAGCATCCGCCAATACTTGGATTTCAATATGGCGGGGGTCGATAAAAAAACGCTCTAAATACACACCATCATGCCCGAATGTAGACCGCGCTTCGGTTTGCGCTGCTTGTACAGCATGGGGAAGATCTTCCTTCTTGGCCACAACCCGCATGCCTCTCCCCCCTCCACCAGAGGAAGCTTTCACAATGACTGGAAACCCTATTTCCTCTGCAACACGAAGAGCCTCTTCCGCATTTTTGACCTCGCCTTTACTGCCAGGTAAGACCGGTATACCTTGTCGATTCATCGTTTCTTTGGCTTTGGACTTATCCCCTAATAAAGCAATATGTTCAGAAGAAGGCCCAATAAAGACCATCCCAATGGATTCACACACTTCCGCAAAATGTGAATTTTCAGCTAAAAATCCATAGCCTGGGTGAATGGCATCAGCCCCCGTAATTTCCGCGGCACTCAACACATTGGGAATATTTCGGTAGCTCAATGCTGAGTCCGCAGGCCCAACACACACCTGTTCATCAGCATACCGAACATGCAGAGAATTCACATCGGCATCCGAGTAAATGGCGACAGTTTTAATACCCAACTCACGGCAGGCTCGGATAATCCGAAGGGCAATTTCTCCGCGATTGGCAATGAGAATTTTTTTAAACAATGATTTGTCCTAAGTTAGGAAGGAAAGCCTACAAGACTGGAAAGCCAACCTTAGGCAAGAGTCGTCGGGTCAATTAAATACAGCGGCTGTCCATATTCAACTGCCGCACCACTTTCAATTAATATTTTGACAACCCGCCCATCCGTCTCACTTTCAATTTCATTCATCAGTTTCATCGCCTCGACAATACAAATGACCTGCCCCTTTTTGACCAAATCACCCTCTTCGACATACGGATCTGCCTCAGGTGAAGGAGCACGATAAAACGTCCCCACAATGGGTGACGTCACCGTAAGGAATCGGGAAGATTCTCCTACGGGAGTTCCAACGACAACCTCGGAAGATTTTCCAGTGTCCGATGAAACAACAGGGTGAGGATTGGAACTGGACAGCGAGGGGAGTTCCCGACGGATTCGAATACGAACATCCTTCCGTTCCACTTCAATTTCAGTGAGATTTTCTTGAGATAAAATCTCAACGAGTTCTTCAATTTCTTTTCGGTGTTCGCTTCTCATAGGTGAATTAATTTACCGTATCCGTTCAACATACTCTCGTGATCTAGTATCAATTCGAATAATTTCCCCATTTTCTAAGTACAAGGGAACTTTCACAGAAGCCCCTGTTTCTACCTTGGCCAACTTCGTTCCTCCTGTCGCCGTATCTCCTCGATAGCCGGGATCTGTTTCCACCACTTTCAAGTCCATAAAATTCGGTAATTCCACTGAAATGGGTTCTCCATTGTACAGTAAAATTTTCACCACCGTATCTTCTTTTAACAAATCGGTATTGTCTCCCAGTTGGCTTTTGTCATAGGAAAACTGCTCATAACTGGAGGAATCCATAAACGAATACGAATCCCCAGTGGAATAAAGAAATTGCATTTCACATTCGTCGACATTCGGCTCATCAAGTTTTTCTCCTGAGCGAAATGTTCGATCAATGACTCCACCAGTCTTAAGATTTTTCAATTTGGTTCTGACAAAGGCCCCGCCTTTTCCTGGTTTCACTTTTTGGAACTCGATGATAGAATACGGAACACTATCAATTTCTACTCGAGCTCCACTTCGAAAGTCTGTTGTTGATATCACTGAGAAAATCCCTTCCCTAATCGAAATAAAAATTTACGGTCTTACCAGGAGCTATGAAACATGATTCTGTAAATACTTCTGCAACGCCTGCAGAGCGAGCACATACCCCTGACCGCCAAACCCAGCTATTTGCCCAATAACCACCCCTGCAATATAGGATCGCCTTCGAAACGCCTCTCGCCGATGAATATTGGAAAGATGTACTTCAACTGTTGGAATATTCACCGCCAACAATGCATCACGTAGCGCGATACTCGTATGTGTATAGGCCGCAGGATTGATCACAATTCCATCAAACTGCGGAAGGGCTTCCTGGATCCACGTCACCAATTGTCCTTCGGAATTGGACTGTTTACATTCCACACCCAACTGTTCCCGCTTACCAAAATCTCGAAGTTGAGTATTAATATCCTCCAAGGTTTCCCGGCCATAGAGGCCTTCCTCTCGTGACCCAAGAAGATTTAAATTAGGCCCATGAAGAACCAAAACATGGTGCATGATGAGAACCCATCACCTCACGAAAATTGTTCAGCATGGTTAAAGATGAAGGAGGGAATCGGACACGACCGAACGATTCAAATCCCTGTAGGAGTATCACGTAAGAATTTTGGATTTTAACAAGCCAGAAGAGATCGGTCAACGAAAAGGTCGTCTCCACCAGGGGCATATCCCCCCCAACAAAGCCATGTTTTAGGAAGGCCTCCCTGATGGCGTACTGGCTTTGCTTTTGAGCACTCGTCGAATCTCGACCATAGCCAAGGTGTCTCGCTGGCAATATTGGAGAAGTGCCTGGGCCAATCGTTCTCTTTCTACCCAATCCGTCTCTCGAAATACCACTCGATGGTAAGTGGAAGATGCGCTCGATCCATCTTGAATTTCTAAATCCTGGTATCCCAAGGAAGGGACAAGAGATGGCAGAACCGATTTAATCGAAAATGAACCCCTAAATTGTGGGTGGTAGTAATGGTGTTGGACCACAGAAAGAAGGTCCCACAGACGACTGACCACCTGGTGAAGCTGTTGCCGTAAATGAGGAAGGACATCGGCCAAGGACAGCAACACAAATCGTTCATATTCCGAATACACACAGATACTGCCTTTGTCTCCAACTGACGCCAACAATCTCGTCGCTATTTCTTCCCGTGGATCTTTTTGATCACGACAGAGAAACTCCTCATGCCGAAGTTGACCCTCTTCTGTTTCAATGTGATTGGACCACTGGATTGGAAGAGGTTGATAGGGCCGAGTATTGGCATACAGAGGAATAGCGGGCATAAAGGTTTCAAAATCTAAGTGGTGAACAGGATAATCAACCGCACGTAAGACCTCACCTAATGTTGGAGAAATCCATTCCACATTCTCTTTCACATGTCGTTGAAGGACCGACAACGGATGGTTTGAAGGAATGTCATCCATCAGTTCGATCCCCATAGACTTCAACTGACGAAACACTTTTTTCTCTCCAGGTAAATGAAAAATCCAGCGAGGTGATTTCTCACGAGTACAATAATCCCAAAACGAACAGGAGTAAGGAGAATGACAATGGGAATCGGGCTCTACCATTGGCGGAGAAGATGCAGATAGGACCTCTTTCATTTGCCGTAAATGGCCAGCAACCCGAGGCAATCGCTCCTCGACGCCTTCTGTCATATCCTGCAGGGCAAACAGCTGTTGATAATCAAGATCCCCACCGACAAAACAATAGTGGCGATTCACGTGCATTAAATACGTCCCGGCCAGTTCCAATCCATTTCCCTGTAAGACATAGGCTTGGACCGACAGATCATCAACATGAACAGATTTCACCCGTGACGCAGCCTTCACCTCAATCAGTTTCCATTTCATCACATCGACTCGTTCCAACACATCGACCCGGACAAGTGTGCCGTCAAATTGAAAAGCGCCTTCAAAAATTGCTGATACTTCAGGGTCGGCCAGCAGCTCCGCAGTCCGTTGCAGCGCAGCCGTGGAGTGACGATAATCTTCCTCAACTAAGACCCCACCTGGGAAAAACAAACGAGCCGCCGCGCCAATTTCATTCCCCATATCCAGCATAGCTTGACGCATAGCATCTGCCTTGGTCGCTAATTCAGAAGCATGCACTTCCAAAAACAACCGCTTATGACATTGGAGACCGGAAAGAAATCGAGATTTGGAAAGCCGCATGGTTTAATAGGAAAAACTGGTTGGAAAAATAATGAACGAAGTGCCTTGTATCCTTAATCGGGGGAGAGAGCAATCCTCCCTGAACGGGTAAACGATAGGCATAAAGCACAGAAGAAGGGAAAACCCGTTCTTTAGCGAAAAGTTGCAACAATAAGAAGATGCAGTAAAAATAGAAATCCTGATTCCAGACTTCCACTTACCTGGAGAAACACCGTGCACCCATCTCAATCCCAAGACCCTCTAGCCTCTAACCCAAAAAATGAAGACGCGGAAACTGAATCTTGGAAACGCCAAGCTGATTTCATCGCACATATACTTGATACGATGATTCGGATTCCAGGAACCAACATCTGGATTGGCCTAGATCCCTTACTTGGACTACTCCCTGGCATTGGGGATGCCTGTTCCAATCTGATTGGATCTAGCCTGTTATACATAGCTACTAAAATCCACGTTCCTAGAATTATTATGGTTCGGATGGTCATTAATATAGGACTCAATACCATAATTGGAGCCATTCCCGGAATAGGTGATGTGTTTTCCGTCTGGTTTAGAAGCAATATGAAAAATGCCCAACTTCTCCGGCGGTACGGTAAACAGGCTCATCCCTCCTCAACAGTCTCGGATTGGGTCTTTGTCCTTAGTCTCGCGATTTTGAGCCTCGCGATCATACTTGGTAGCTTATTAGGGATATTTTGGCTTCTTTTTACTCTATATGAACTTTTCTCATGATGGCTAGGGTTTTTCCATGAAAATGAACATTTCCCTCATTTCCCCCATGATTTAAGCGATATTTCTATCAATATAGGCCTTGTGGATAAACTAACAAAAAACCGTGTCCCCTTATAAATACAGGAGATTGTCATATTTAAAACAAAATCCCAAGTAACCATGCAAGTATTCATCAATTAGTCCATCAAACATACTATAAACATTGACTTTTTTTTAAATTTTTCCTGAAAATATTGTTTAATTATTTCCCTCCATAAATGACAAAACTTAGAAAAAACTCTGTCCACAGTAACTGTGAATGACCTTTGGATAACCTTGTACATAAACTCTCATTCAGTAGAGACAAGTGGGCATCAAGCAAAATGCCTAATTTTTAGGCATAAATAAACATTTTACTCAATACTCAACCCTTCATTTTTTTTCCATGTGACCTTTTGATTTTCTGATTCGTGAAGGTTTAGAGTCTACACTAACAATCTGAAGCTTCTAGGTGTCTCAATCTGGAGTGTTTATTCGCCATGGAACCACAAGAAATTCAACGGGCCATTCAATACGTCACCGGACGAACCTCCTATGATCGTGAAGTGGTTGGAATCATTCTCGAAACAGGATTTCAAGAACTCACTCACTTGTCCACCTCAACCCAGGAAGTCTTTCCTCAACAGGTTCTCTTGGAATATATGTCGCAATGGACCATCGCACAGACAGGACAGCCGGAAACCATGGTCCGTGAAGTTTTTGAATGTGCGCGTCAATGGCTCGATAACATATGCCAGGAATTGTCTCCAGCCAAACCGGGGGGAAGAAATGCAGGGATTAATTGAGGAGCAACCCTGGCATTCAATGGAATCTATAACTATTCAAGCATGCATCAGGCTCTCCGCCACGGAATCAGACAACCGACGACCTTTTTCTGTCAACAGCACTCGATCGTTAGACCAAACCAAAAGATTTTCAGAAATAAGATAAGGCATGGTGACCTTCCATAAGGAGGTATCCTGTAAACAGGGGGAGATCTGATCAAGGGACACTCCGTGGACCAGACGCAAACCAAACACCAACGATTCACGAGCCACCTGCTCTAGCGTCAGAGGCTTGATGTCCCTCAGCGGCAACCGGCCTTTATTCAGTTCCTGATTATACCACTCTAAACTCGTTTCATTGCCAAAGTGTGTTGCGTGAACAAAGGATTGAGCACTAGGGCCTAAACCCAAATAGGCCTTCCCCTCCCAATATCGCCTATTATGCTGGCAAGAGAATCCTGGTTGAGAAAAATTTGAAATCTCATAATGTTCAAAACCAGCTTGTTGTAAGATGCTCCTGGCCAGACATTTGAAATTTTCGGTCTCCTCCCTAGTTGGCTCTCCTAACATTCCCAACCTTTGATCTGCCTTAAACCGTGTCCCCTCCTCAACCGTTAACGCATAACAGGACAGGTGCTGAGGAGCCTGGTCCAGAGTTTGGCAAAGACTGTTCTCCCATGATTCCCTTGTTTGGCGTGGCAATCCATAGATCAGATCGACATTGATATTCGCAAACCCTGCGTGTTGTACCTCCCTAAACATTTCGTCAATACGCAACTTCTCTACCTCACCTCCTAATCGATCTAATTCTGTAGGTTCAAATGATTGAACACCAATACTCAGCCGATTAAAACCCGTTTTTCTTATGTGATTCAAAGAAGAATAATTGATGGTATTGGGATGGGCCTCAAGAGATATTTCAATTTGGGACTGCAGAGAAAACGCCTGGCCGATATGGTCCAACACCTCTATCAATTGGGCATCCGTAAGGGAAGTAGGCGTCCCACCACCAAAATAAATGGTGTCGATGGGTAAAGCCTGAAGATCAATCTCTTTTGCGTAGACCTCGATCTCCAAATGAAGCGCGTGGAGAAATTGTACCACCTCTTTTTCGTCATGCTCATGAAGATAAAAGGCACAAAAACGACACCGTGTACGACAAAAAGGAATATGAAGATAGAGACCGAGGTTAGGACTTTTCACTTGTCCTTCAAATATCATCCTAAGATGTGCTGGCATTTGGGAATTCATTCAAAGAAGCCTCGAGTTAATTTACACGGAGATGACATACCTCAAATTCCAACCAAATGACAAGGACTCCGAGCTATTCGCACGGTTCAGCAATCCCTTTCGACGCCAACACTCAAATCACTTCTTGACCCTTTAAAAACCCTGGGCTAGCATCTGTCTTCATTCAT
>CAZKRH010000281.1:0-1600 GCA_964555115.1 uncultured Nitrospiraceae bacterium
GCGCTACGCTATCACATCGAACACCGTGTCCTGGTGTATGGACAAAAAACCGTCGTCTTTGATTGAACCGAGAAATGGACCGGGTTACATCATAAAAAATCCTCGATGGCAGGGTAAGCCTGACCCCTCCCCTCACACTGCAGAATGAGTAGAGGCCGTTTAAAACGCCCGCACAGGAATATCCCACCTGTCAACAAACAACCTCCAGCATGTTACACTTCCTGCATGCTAACCAAGTTCTTCAAACTACTGTCGGGGTTCGGCATCCTGATATCTGTCACCACGATTGCATTAAAATTAGAGTGGTTCGGAAATAGTACGTTTCTCATTGAGAGATTTAATCAACCTGGATGGGTAGGAAAGGGATATCAGGTCCTTATCACGGTGCCCCCCCAATGAGAATCTATTTCTTTTGAGTGCTTCGGTGGGCCTATATATCAGTTTGGTGTACTACGAAAAAAAGAAAAGGGAGAGATATCGACATATTCCTTTACCTCCGAAGTCGCCCTTTCAAGCAGGTGGAGTGAAAAAAGTTCCAGCGCCTGCAAAGCCCTCAACAAGTACTACGATCAGCAAGCAACGCCTCGATAAAGAATGGGACAGCCTCGATGAAGGAGATCGAGAAATTGTCCGGGAACTCGTCACTAAAGGTGGTCTGATGGAACCGGATGTGATCGCGCTGCTTCAGGCAAGGGGATTTCTACCATATAAAGAAGCGTATGAACCCCTAGCCGACCGGGTCAGTTTCATTACCTGTGATTATGTCGGGTTCCACTCCATCGCACCGGAATTCCAATCACTGTTGGAGGACAAAATAGCAGAAGAAAGCCGAGATGATAGTTTTAGAAACTAAAAAGAGATGGCAAGCAATTTGAAATTTTTTTCTATAAGGAGTTATTATTTAAGGAAAGAAAAGTTGGTGCCCCCGATACGAATCGAACGTACGGCCCGCGGTTTAGGAAACCCTTCTGATGGTAAACAACAGGAAGCGAAAACACCGTATGAACAGGACAAACCCCACGATTCATCAGTTGATTCCGCTAGTCTATGGGATTGCATCTAGTTGCGTAGTGTGTGACGGGTATGAGGGCAAAAGGTTACAAAAAAGGTTACACTCAATGGCCTCCAATGGAGTACGCACCTGGTGGAATTTCAATCACAAGATTGGGAGACGACATGATCGAGGGGACACGGGGAGTCTGGGTAACAAATATCGTGGTCCGCTGATTAAGAGTCCACATAATCCCACACCAGCGCAATCCAGCGCAACACAAGACACCGAAAATTCAGAGGATGATCATGAACCAAGTTAACCGTGGAGTGGCTTGGTGTGCCTACGATTGGCACCAGGGTGGCACCAATGAGATTCCTAGAGCCATTAGAGAAAGATGAATATTTTCCAAAGGCGGAAACTCCAGGGATTTTAAATTCTTCAACATCCCCTGCACTATCAGTCCCCATCCGTGCTCATCGGCACTATATCAATAGAGTACACTTCCCACCAGGAAGCCATAGTCCCAATTAGCACCGATAGTACCTGATAGTTCCGCCACAAAACCGCCACAATCTGGCCAGCGGATCATACCTTCGCTGCCATCTG
>CAZKRH010000282.1:0-2107 GCA_964555115.1 uncultured Nitrospiraceae bacterium
CAGACCTCCTCGTAAGATGAACGCTCGCATGTCGGACAGCAACGTCCGGGGATTGATCCGTTCACGCGGTCTTGGGTACTTTCCTGTCCAGTCAAAAAGACCGTTTGAAATTCCTATTCCCCATTTGTGCGTCCTGCTCAAACTGATGGTTGGGGGACATGGGGATCACCTCGATGGAGTTCCGCTATGCACGCTCTTCAACAAGGGATTGGCTACCGAACGCGCTGGCCAACGATTTTCCCAACCCTTGCCACCTACGAAATCACCGCGAAACGCCACAACATAGTTCTCAGGCCCGGACACGCATATGAAGCAGGCTCGTATTTAATCCAGTGGAGTCGGGACAAGGCCAGCATCGAGCCAAGGCCATATTAATAAACAAGCGAGCTGACCCCTTATTTAAATTTCTTGGATATAAATATGAAGGACTATACTAATGTTTTTTGAACGGATCTGGAAAAAATCAATTTTCTGTTGAACAAGGGGCAGGATAAATTCTTTCATTGGCATGTGGCAGAAGAATGCTGCCGGTACAATCTGGGGAAAAGAATGCGCTTAGGTCTCGACGATTTCATATCGGAAATCTTCAATGACCATATTGGCGAGTAGCTTTTTGCACATACTGTGTATGGTGGCTTCGACAGATTCTCTCGCTGTGTCTTGGAGATCAACTTCTAAAAACTTGCCCATTCGAACATCTTGCACCGTTTCAAAGCCCAGGGTGTGGAGCGCTTGCTGAACGGCTCGGCCTTGGGGATCGTGAATCCCATTTTTTAGGGTAATGTATATTGTAGCTTTCATAAGACAAGCAATGACCTTGTTGGAGATCTACGATCCCGACTGCTCTCTCTTCGAGAGCAGTCCCCGTCCTCCTAGATATAAGGAGGGGAATTGGTGAGGTTACCCACAGACTCGCTTGAGCACTTCTTGGTAGGTTTCTTCTATCCGTCCTAAATCTTTCCGGAAGCGGTCTTTGTCCATCCGCTCTCCGGTTTGAATATCCCAGAAACGGCAGGTATCCGGTGATATCTCATCGGCTAAAAGAATTTGGCCGTTCCATAGGCCAAATTCTAATTTGAAGTCTACGAGCATCATGCCGCGTTTCTGAAAAAACGGCAATAGGACCTCGTTGATCTTTAAGGCCTGCTTCCGAAGTTCTGCGACTTGCGACGGCGTAGCTAATTTGAGCAATCGAATATGATCTTCCGTAATTAACGGGTCGCCCAATGAATCATCTTTATAAAAAAATTCGACTAATGGAGGATCAATAAACATCCCCTCTTCTAAACCCAAACGCGTAATGATGCTGCCGGTCGCCCGATTCCGCACAACGACTTCTACCAATATAATATTGACGCGGCGCGTCAACATTTCTCGATCACTGAGTTGTTGAATGAAATGGCTGGGAATTCCCGATTCAGCCAACTCCTGAAAAAGCCGCGTGGAGATTTTATTGTTGACGACACCTTTCTCGAGAATCGTTCCGCGCTTTTCAGCATTAAACGCCGTGGCATCATCTTTGAAATATTGAATAACCTCATCTTCTTTCTCTGCAAGAAAGATCTTTTTCGCCTTACCTTCGTAAAGCATCTCCCCCTTTTCCATCACTGAAGCCTTTACTTTCTATTTTTCTTTGAAGGTTTTTCGCGAGATGACCGAGCTGCTAAAGTTTTTTCCGTATTCCCAAATACCCGCTTAAAGATTTGTTGGTGGTGACGCACATAGGTTTTGGGATTAAAGCAGGTGGCAATATCTTTCGTCGATAAATATTTTGCTATAAATGGATCGTGTTCAATGAGTGCCTGAAAGTTTCCCTGGTTTTTCCATGCAGCCATCGCATGCTTTTGTACCTGCTCATAGGCATCTTTTCGAATGGCCCCCTTATGAATAATGGCTAACAAGAGGCGTTGAGAATAAATGAGGCCACCGGTCTGATTCAGAGTCTTCATCATGTGTTGAGGATAGACCACCAATTTGGAAAGCACTTTGGTCAACCGGACCAACATATAATCAAGCAAGATCGTGCTATCGGGAAGAATAATGCGCTCAACAGAAGAATGACTGATATCCCGTTCATGCCACAACGCCACGTTTTCCATGGCCGCAA
>CAZKRH010000283.1:0-2386 GCA_964555115.1 uncultured Nitrospiraceae bacterium
ATTTTTTTCCCCAAGCAAATTCAGCTCTGATAAATACCATGCTCAATGGGATGAAATATCAAATAGGTCTGGTGATTTTTCGGCAACGGTCGTGATTAATACCAAGCATCAGACAATTCGTAAAGTAATACAGGAGGGGAAAGAAGAGTTTATATCAGAAGAAGGCGATAAAATTAAAAGAGAATTTGTCATTGGTTGTCACTACAAGTTATCAGAAGAAGATGTACTCGCCAAATGTGAAAATTTTATTGATAGTGTCACCTTTAAGGAACAAAGGCAAAACGAAATGTCCACCTCAGTTCACGAATAGAAGAATGCCCCAAATGAAGACAGTTTGTGAAGAAAGAATCAGATCTCCAATAAAAGCCTCATAAATTCGAGTCTGACCCTTATTTAAGCCCTCAGCCGAACCAGACTAAAAGGGAAAAAAGTCAAAATCCGCATCCATCGCGAATAGTATGGTGCCCTTAAAAATAAGGGCAGTCCGTGAAGAAAGACCCAACTCCTTTGTCAGACACTCCACGAAATAAGTCTTCCACTAGTTCACCTTGGGTAATTATTAAATGCGGGCTTTCCCGCCCGCGCGACGAGATCCTTTTGTTTCGGCAAAAGGACCCAAAACCATTTCCGCCGGTGCGCGGCCCTTCGGGTAATCTCCGCCACGGCACCGAATTAAATGGCTGCGCAACTCGCTCTGCTCAGACAGTGTTTGCCAAAAAGTCGAATTCGGTGCCGGGGCTCCCCCGCGCCCAACGCAGGGTAGAGGAGCTTACGGTATTTTCTAAACTCTCAACAAAAGATTTGGCCCCAAATTGACTCCAAATTCAAATTTCTCGGGGGTCTCCATGAATGTAAGCAACGCCAAGGCAGCACTCTCTTGTAGAAGTCCCCGCCGAGAGATTCCCATTGAGTGTTGGTCTTTCATGGCTCAGGCCTCCTTGTCGAGTTGAACATCAACTTGCACTGGCTTTGCGATCGTATTGAACACCGGGGAGTATTTCTGAGCCATCATGATCAGTTTCTTCTTCCGCTCATCAGAAATGTCTGCATCGATTGTGAAGAACACCCGAATATTTTTATAGCCGACCGGAACCTCTTCCGATATTCCCAGAAACCCTTGGAGATCCAAGTCGCCTTCATACCTGGATTCCACTTTGTTAATTTGGATTCCCAGCGCCGCGGCATTTGCGACCAGGGTGGTCGTCAAACACCCAGACAGGGCCACGAGCAGATAATCCGTTGGGCTCGGTCCTAGATTCTGTCCCAAAAGAACACAGGGCTCATCGATCTCGAATTTCCATGGCTTCTCGATGTTCTCTTCCTTGAGCGCGCCATAGAAATCCTTGATAGTCGCCTGATGATGCGTCCCGTCGATCCATGTGTTCTTCGCACGAAATTGGAACTGAGCAATGTTGGGGTTTTCTTTCACTTGTGCGATCGTGTCGCGTAACTGACCTACCTTGATTCCATTGAGAGTTTCTTCCTGTGCCATGTGCGCCTCGCTTTTCTAGAATGTTGTGATGAAACCGTGACTCCACTTATTGGTTGCGTCCTGCCATCACGCCACCATCTACGTCCCAAATCGCCCCGGTCACCCAGCTGGCTTTCTCTGACAACAAAAAAGCAATCACTTCTGCAACATCGTTGGGTCTGCCGACTCGCCCGATGGGGTGGAACGCGTTAAAGCCTTGTAACGTGTCTTCGATCTTGCTCGGTTCAATGAAGGAACCATATATAGGGGTCACGACTACCGCAGGCGACACGGCATTGACCCGAATGCCATGCTCCGCCAGTTCCATGGCGAGATGCTGGGTCAGTGAGTGGATCCCTGCCTTGGCCATGGAATACGCCGAGGACGGGGTCGCCTTGATGGCTTGCTTTCCCCACATTGAGCCCATATTGACAATCGCTCCCCCACCATGAGCTTTCATGTTCTTGGCCACCGCCTGAGTAATCAAGAAAAAGGCTTTATTGAGATCCATATACTGGTCATAGTCTTCTCCTGTCGTTTCCAGAAAGGGTTTAGGAGAAAATACCCCGCCGCATTGACCAAGTATTTAATGTGTCGCGTTTCTTGCTCAATGCGTCCAACGAAGCCACTGATGGCTTCGACAGACGATAGTTCCAGGGCTGTGCCTTCAGTCCCGTTGCCCAATTCTTTCTTTGCCGTTTCCACGCTTGTGGACCCTCGGCCGGTCACCCAGACTGGAACTCCTTGAGCCAGGAGGTACTTGGCCGTTTCTTTTCCCATTCCACTAGTCCCTCCGATAATGAGAGCGAGTTCAGATGTGGTATTCATGATGTTGTTCCTTTCTTTGATTTATGGATTCCATTACGAGTTCGGTCATCATGATTTCTTTACGGGTTATGATAAAACCGCTCGTGA
>CAZKRH010000284.1:0-7677 GCA_964555115.1 uncultured Nitrospiraceae bacterium
GAGAGGTGAATTTGTGGGGAACGTATACAAGCGATCTTTTAACATATCTAAATAGGTCGAGCTCATGTCCACAGAACAAAAATAATCAATTTCATGAACCACCTGTCGAAATTCAAATTGCTCATACCCTCGACGCACCTCCGTAATGAGGTGATTCAACCGCATCAATGCCCACCGGTCTAATTCTGGCAATTGTTCCACGGGCACAGCATGCACTGTAGGGTCATAATCGTAAATATTACTCAATAAGAAACGACAGGTATTCCTCACCTTTCGATACGCTTCCATTAACTGTTTGAGAATGTCTTGTGAGATGCGGAGGTCTTCTTGATAATCTTGGGCTGCTACCCACAACCGAAGAATATCTGCTCCCGATTGTTTGATGACATCTTGAGGCGCGACGACATTGCCCGCGGATTTGGACATCTTTTTCCCTTGCCCATCGACGACAAATCCGTGGGTCAACACAGCCCGATAAGGAGCCTGTCCATCCGTGGTTACCGAAGCCAACAAGGCGCTATGAAACCACCCCCGATGTTGATCAGACCCTTCCAAGTACAGACTGGCTGGCCACCAATTGGCCCCTCGTGTTTTCACCACAACTGCATGACTCACACCGGACTCAAACCATACATCCAATATGTCCTGTTCCTTTTTGAGTGATCCCGACCCACAGTTTTTACACATCGTTCCTGACGGCAATAATTCTTCGACCGTTTTCTCAAACCACACATCAGCGCTGGCTTCTTGAACCAAATTGGCAATATGCGAAATGATGGCAGGGTCTGAAAGAGTGTCTCCGCAGTCGAGACAGGTGAAACACGGGATAGGCGTCCCCCAAATCCGTTGCCGCGATAAGCACCAGTCAGGTCTATTGGTGATCATCCCATTGATTCGATCTCGGCCCCGCTCCGGGATCCATTGCACCTGTTCAATTTCATTCAAAGCCCGGCTGCGCAAATCCCCTTTGTCCATAGACACGAACCATTGCTGGGTCGCTCGAAAAATGACTGGATTCTTACATCGCCAACAATGCGGATAGGAATGATTCAAAGAAGCATGACCAAGGAGTACGCCGGTATTTTTTAATTTTGTGACAATGCCCGGATTGGCCTTCAGCACCTGCTGCCCCGCAAAATCCTCAACAAAATCTTTGAAACAGCCCGCATCATTCACGGGAACCAACACCTCTAATGGTTGGGGAAGCACAGAGGCATCACCACTCGCGTTATAGCGAAGGGCCAAGATATAGTCTTCCATGCCATGGCCTGGGGCAATGTGCACACAGCCGGTACCTTGCTCAAGGGTGACAAAATCTCCCAATAAAATAGAGGACTCTCCTGCAGTCAACGGGCGACGACATCGAAGACCTTCGAATCCTTCGCTCCCTTTTTTCGATCCTAATATCGTTAACCCGGACAACTCACAGACCTTGGCCATCTCTTCCACGAGTTTTTCGGCCATAACCAACACTTCATTCCCCATTTGGACAAACGCATAATCAATGTCGGGATGCATCGCAAGGGCCTGATTCGCAGGAAGAGTCCAGGGGGTTGTGGTCCAAATGACAACAGACACCCTTTCAACGTGCGAGGGGATCTCCACATTGAAACGACTCTGGACATCTGAGGGCTTGAGTCCTTCTACAGGGAATTTCACAAAAATAGAGGGGGACGTATGGTTTTCATATTCCACTTCCGCTTCAGCTAATGCCGTTTGGTCCACGGTACACCACAAGACTGGCTTTAACCCTTTATAGACGCCACCCTTCTCCACAAACTTTCCGAACTCTCGAATAATTCCTGCTTCATACTCCTTATCCATCGTCAGATACGGATGTGCCCAATCGCCAAATACGCCCAATCGCTGAAACTCTTCTCGTTGAATCGAGTAAAATTTTTCAGCAAAGGATCGACATTTTTTCCGAAATTCCACCGATGTCATCGACTTTTTCTTGGAACCTAATTCCTTCGACACTTGGTGTTCAATGGGCAGACCATGGCAATCCCACCCAGGTACATACGGCGCATGAAACCCTTCCATGGTTTTTGACTTAATGATGATGTCTTTCAGAATTTTATTAAGGGCATGGCCAATATGAATCCGCCCATTGGCATAAGGAGGCCCATCATGCAAGAGATACAGGGGCCGACCCTGCCCTGCTTCTTGGATCCGATGATACAGTCCCTCCTCCTCCCACCGCACTAACATTTCTGGCTCACGTTGGGGGAGATTGGCCTTCATAGGAAAGGTCGTTTGAGGAAGATTTAACGTGGCTTTGTATTCCATACCAGAATATTCCTTACATCAAAAATGGTCAGAAAGGATTTTGAATAATTCAAAAACTTTTCAAATCGACGACAACTCCCCAACCCCTTTAGGGGTCAGGAGGAAATGGGGCTGTTCAAAAAGGCCAGCCAGCAAGGCCGCAGGGAATTTGGCGCACGGAGCGTACACGGAGTACGTGAGTACGACAAAGTCCCGAGAACGCCGCTGGTGGACTTTTTCAACAGCCCCGGCTTGGCATTCTAAACACCGGTCTAATACGCGTCAAACGCATTGACTCTTTTTCGGTCACCGAAAAATATCAAGTTGAAGGCAATGACTATAGAGGAAGGAAAGACACGAAAGGGATGAAGACAGGGTTAGCTTAAGACCATCATCCGGTCCAAGGCAGTACGCGCAAATTCCTTTTCATCGTCAGGAACTGAAATGTGATTCACGACATGCCCTTGGCCCAAATTTTCTAATGCCCAACACAAATGGGCTCCATCAATTCGATACATGGTCGCACACCGGCAGACTGTCGGAGACAGGAAAAAGACCTGTTTGTCGATTTGCTCCTTCTTGAGACGATTCACCAAATTTAACTCGGTACCCACCACCCAACTGGTCCCGGCAGGCGCTTGACTCACGGTTCGAATAATGCGTTCTGTGGACCCCACGACATCAGCTTGGTTGACCACCTCTTCATTACATTCGGGATGAACGATAACCTGAATGCCGGGGTACGTTTTTCGGAAATACGCCACATGCTCGGCTTGAAACATCTGATGGACACTACAATGCCCTTTCCAAAGAATGAGCCGGGCCTTGAGGATAGCGTCTCGGGAATTCCCCCCATAGGGTTGGTAGGGATCCCACACAATCATATCCTCACGAGGAATTCCCATGGCATTGGCCGTATTTCGTCCCAAATGTTCATCAGGGAAAAAGAGAACTTTCTCTCGGCGAGACCAGCACCATTCCAAAATGGCCTTGGCAGTAGAGGAGGTACAGGTAATGCCACCGTGCTCCCCACAAAAAGCCTTTAATACCGCAGCGGAATTGACATACACCGCCGGGGTAACCTCCTCCTCGACAGAAAGAACCCGTCCCAGCTCCTCCCAACATTGATCCACTTGTTCAATCGCTGCCATATCTGCCATGGAACAGCCTGCCGCTAAATCCGGGAGAATGACAGTTTGATTGGATCGACTCAAAATATCTGCGGTTTCAGCCATAAAATGGACACCACAAAACACAATATTGGGATATTGTGATTGTTCTGAAGCTAACTTCGAGAGCATGAGGGAATCCCCACGCAAATCGGCATGAACGATCACATCATCGCGCTGATAATTATGCCCCAATATCAAAACCCGATCCCCAAGAACCTGTTTCGCTGCCACCGTTCGCTCAAACAGGTCAGCCTCAGAAAGGTCTTGGTATTCCGTAACGGGAATTTCTATGGTATTAACAGGGTTCACTCAGTAACCTCGAAAGAGACATTAGTTGAAAGGCCAATGAAAAAGCCTTTCCCGAAATCAGCACAATTTATAGATTATACCAAATTTCAGGTTTCTGGCAATTATAGTGGATTGAGGTCCTTTTCAAAATCCCCTTTCTCATGCTTTTCCAATTTGACAGAGTAAAAGGGTGAGGGGTAGGATGATTCACCGAAAGCTAGGGGAGCCAACAGGCTGAGAGTCTCCTTCTCCTTAGGAAGACAACCCTTATAACCTGATCTGGGTCATGCCAGCGTAGGGAAGCGGCTACAAGTTCATGAATCTGTTGATGAGCCGTTCCCTACCTTAAAAAAGGGACGGCTTTTTTATTGTCATCTTACCATACCACTAACCCGATCACTGCCACTTGGTATTCTCATTACTATGCGTGAAAGGATTTCACCATGAACCCATCTGACCCTTCCCCATCATCATCCCAAAACGGAAATGATGCTCATGCTCTCCCGATGCATGACTCCGACACCTCACCCCATGAGACCACGAAGGGGCTAAGTACCAAACCTTTTCCGGCCTCTAAAAAAGTATATGTCAAAGGGGAATTGCCCGGTGTCAACGTCCCCATGCGTGAGATTCAATTATCTCCCACCCAAATGGGAAATGGGGCTGTACCCATTCCCAATGGATCAACTCTAGTATACGACCCCTCTGGACCCTACACCGATACGGAAGAACAGATTGATGTGCGAGAGGGATTAAAGCCTCTTCGACAAGAATGGATTCTGGGACGAGGGGATGTGGAACAGCTAGATGAAGTGTCCTCGGAATACGGGCGCAAGCGAGCCACCGATCCCAGCTTAGCCAATTTGCGATTTACTCACCTCCGTCGCCCTCTTCGGGCCAAGCCAGGCCGGAACGTCACGCAAATGCATTATGCCAAAAAGGGCCTCATCACCCCGGAAATGGAATTTATCGCCATTCGAGAAAATCAACTTCGGAAAACCGCTCACGAAAAAATGGAGGTCAATGGCGCAGGCGGGGTCACGCAACATCCTGGACAAGCCTGGGGCGCCCACATTCCTTCACACATGACTCCGGAATTTGTTCGAGATGAAATCGCACGCGGCCGTGCCATTATTCCTTCTAATATCAATCATCCTGAAATTGAGCCCATGATCATTGGGCGAAATTTTTTGGTCAAAATCAATGCGAACATTGGCAATTCAGCCGTCGCCTCATCCATTGAGGAAGAAGTCGAAAAAATGATTTGGTCCATTCGATGGGGTTCAGATACGGTCATGGACCTGTCCACAGGCAAGAATATTCATGAAACCCGAGAATGGATTATTCGAAATTCTCCTGTACCTATTGGCACCGTCCCCATTTATCAAGCGTTGGAAAAAGTGGGAGGGAAAGCAGAAGAACTCACCTGGGAAATCTTTCGAGATACACTCATCGAACAAGCTGAACAGGGTGTGGACTATTTCACGATTCATGCGGGGGTTCGCTTGGCCTACGTACCCATGACCGCTAAACGTCTGACTGGCATTGTCTCGCGCGGAGGGTCGATCCACGCCAAATGGTGTCTTGCCCACCATCAAGAAAACTTTACCTATACCCATTTTGAAGATATTTGCGAAATCATGAAAGCCTATGATGTCTCCTTTAGCTTGGGAGATGGACTCCGGCCTGGCTCTATTGCCGATGCCAATGATGATGCCCAATTTGCCGAACTCGACACCCTGGGTGAACTTACCAAAATTGCCTGGAACCATGATTGCCAAGTCATGATCGAAGGCCCTGGACACGTGCCCATGCACCTCATTCACATTAATATGGAAAAACAACTCGCCGCCTGTGAAGAAGCCCCCTTTTATACGCTGGGACCTCTCACCACAGACATTGCGCCCGGATACGATCACATCACTTCTGGAATTGGAGCCGCGATGATTGGGTGGTATGGATGCGCCATGCTCTGTTATGTCACCCCTAAAGAACACCTAGGGCTTCCAAATAAGGAAGATGTGAAAGAAGGAGTCATCGCCTACAAAATTGCGGCTCATGCCGCGGACCTGGCTAAAGGTCATCCCGGTGCACAGCGACGAGACAATGCCTTATCCAAAGCCAGGTTTGAATTCCGATGGCAGGATCAATTTAACTTGTCGTTAGATCCTGAAACCGCTCGCGACTATCATGATGAAACGCTTCCCGATCAGGCAGCTAAAGGGGCACATTTCTGTTCCATGTGTGGCCCGCATTTTTGCTCGATGAAAATTACGCAAGAAGTCCGAGACTTTGCCGCGAAACATCAGTTAGATGAAAAAGGTGCCCTCAAGGTGGGCATGGAAGAAATGTCCAAAGAGTTTCAGAAAACCGGCGGCGAAATTTATCTCAAGCAGCCTGCTCAATAACAGTATCCAACTACAGGAATGCTGATGGACAATCAGTTCCTTTTGATGAATGAGGAGTCATTATGGACCCGATAAAACTCGCCCCTCTCCGAGAGCGGGATGTGACCCGACATATTGCCCGAGAGTTTTATAAAGAATTTGACCAACTCATCGAAAGTGATGTCATTATCGTGGGAGGCGGCCCATCCGGATTGGTGTGCGCTATGGATTTAGCCAAAAGCGGAACCCGCACGCTTCTCATCGAACAAAGTCTTGCCTTGGGTGGAGGGTTTTGGTCTGGCGGGTATCTCATGAATAAGGCCACCCTCTGTGAACCCGCCAATGAAATTTTGGAAAATTTGGGGGTCCCTTGCAAACCGATTAAAGAATGTGAGGGAATGACCATTGTCGACCCACCCCATGCCACTGCCCGATTGATAGCCGGAGCGTATGAGGCTGGGGCCAAAGTGTTAAACCTAACACGGGTTGTCGACCTCATTTTACGAGAAGAAGGATTGTTGGAAGGAGTGGTCGTCAATAACACCACAGCAGAAATGGCCGGTCATGACCACATTCACGTGGACCCCATTGCTTTGGAAAGTAAAATAGTGGTGGATGCTACAGGCCATGATGCGGTGATCGTCAACTTATTACATAAACGGAATGCGTATACTCAAGTCCCTGGAAATGGGGCCATGTGGGTTGCCCGTTCAGAAGCGAAGGTCGTAGAAAACACCCGTGAAGTGTATCCCAATTGTTTCGTCACGGGATTGGCCGTCGCCGCCGTCGATGGATCTCCACGCATGGGACCGGCTTTTGGATCTATGCTGATCTCAGGACGTCGAGCAGCGGAACTGATCAGCAAAAAACTCAAAGGGGAATAGGCGTCACCGACCCAAAGGAAAACATAACTGGATCAATCTATGAATTTGCAAGACTTTGTCCAACAAGGGGAAGGCATTGAAGACGATAAAATCGCAGCCTGGCATCTCTTTCAACGGGGCTATGAATCCCAAATGAAAGGGAACCTCGAGGAAGCGGTCACCTTATACAAAGAATCGTTGGAATTATTTCCCACCGCCGAAGCCTACACCTTCCTCGGGTGGACCTATAGTTTCCTTGGACAATTGAATGAAGCCATTGAGGAATGCCACCGGGCCATTGCCACTGATCCTGATTTTGGGAACCCGTATAATGATATTGGGGCCTACCTGATTGAGCTTGATCAATTGGACGAGTCCATTCCTTGGTTTGAACAGGCTTTGACCGCCAAACGGTACGAGAGCCCATCCTTCCCCCATATGAACCTGGGTCGAGTATGGGAACGCAAAGGGGATTGGGACAAGGCCATTGAGTCTTATAAACAGGCAGTCACCCTCAATCCCGATTACAGGGCCGCCAAGCAAGCCATGATGCGATTAATATCTTTGATGAATTAGAAAAACGATTGGAAGACTGCAGACTATGGAAAATCCCAAAAATATTCTCGTCGGTGTCAGTGATATATTTTTCTATACAAAGATTCGGGATGCGTTTAAGCCTGCGGGATATACCCTAGGAAG
>CAZKRH010000285.1:0-4247 GCA_964555115.1 uncultured Nitrospiraceae bacterium
CCTTTTTTATTTTTTTGGTGAGATATGCTCCACCCCTCGCCTTTTTTGCCCAGGTGACCAAGACCACAAAAAATATCAAAAACTCTCCTTCTGTCAAATTTCGAATGGAGAGTAAATGCCCTAGGGTAAAGACAATATACAAAACACCAAACCCAATTACCAAGGTTGAAATGGCTGAGTGAGGTGTAGACGGTCCCAACAGGGTTTGGAAGGTGAGGATCAAAAGAATCGCCAGTCCTAATGCCATTTGTAAAGAAATGAGGTGAGGCCATTGCAGGCTGACCAAAACCAGGGAACTGGCAGCTATTCCCATTCCAAACGTGGTATCAAGGGTAGAGTTTTGATGAAAAAGGAGATAAAACTCCCAAAGCGCTAGGATTGAGACGGTGGCCACCAGGGCAAAAAAGGCGAGGGGTGGAGCATATCTCACCAAAAAATAAAAAAGGGGGATAAAGACAAGAGCTGGAAGAATGCGGGTATGATCCAAACGTCGAGGCGTGGACATGTGTGAATCAGATGGGGGATTGTGCTCCTGGGAGCCGGTCACAGAGTCGCTCACAAGATACTATGAGGAGTGGTGGCATGCGAGACTCTTCCAAAGCGCCGTTCACGTTTTTGGTAGTCTAACAGGGCTAGGAGTGTATCTCGACGTCGGAAATCAGGCCAAAGGGTTTTGGTGAAGTACAGTTCGGTGTACGCAATTTGCCACAAGAGAAAATTACTGACTCTGGTTTCTCCACTGGTTCGAATCAGGAGGTCAGGATCAGGTAACGGGGACGTAAAAAGATATTGTTCAAACATGTCTTCACTAATTCGAGCACGATCGACAATCCCCCTTTCTACATCGTCAAGAAGGTGTTGAATCGCATCGAGAATTTCAGATCTGCCTCCATAGCTGAGTGCCACGGATAGGACCCGGTCCGTAAAATGTTGAGTCTCATCCACCACACTTTGAATCAGGTTCTGAGCCGAGAGGGGAAGGGTAGAAATGCGACCGATAGGATGGAACTTCATACGTCGGTCTTGAAAGGTTTTTCGTTCCTGTTGGAGAAATTGCTCCAACAGTTTCATCAACAGGGCGATTTCCCTTTCAGGCCGGTTCCAGTTTTCTTGGGAAAAGGCATAAATGGTGACCATAGGGATGCCCACTTCATCGCAGGTATCCAAGACCTCCCTTAAGGACTTGAGTCCCTCCCGGTGGCCAGCAAAACGGGGGAGTCCTTGGAGCTTAGCCCATCTCCCATTCCCATCCATAATAATGGCAATATGTCGCGGAAGGAGATCAGGATCCAGTTGTTGGAGGAGTTCAGAATCTGAAAGATCTAGGAGAGGGTGTGTGTGAGAACCATCCATGGTCATGAAGAGGAAAAGATCTGGGGCATATCCCCTCGAAATAGGTATTCCTTAATAGGGAACTCAGTCTAATGGTCAAAAAGAGTCTTGTCAAACGATGAGAAATCAACCGGTTTCATGCCTGAGGGCATTTTGAGGAACATGATTATGGTGCGTTGCACTAATGGGTGACCCCAACTCCCAATGTTTTTGTTTTCCAATGATCCAGGCGTTGCACTTCAACTTTGAATTCCCACAAAATTACCCACAAAAAGACTCCCGCCTGTCCCTTCTGATAATTCATCCATCACCTTCAAATGTACAGCGAGTACTCATGCTGCTTGTCGAGTATATAGGTGATAAAGGCCTCCAACCATGGGAATGGTTCTAATCTTCCCTTTGCCGAAACAACAAGACCGCGTCCTGCCGGGGCGAAACCCGGCTTCACTATTAAGAATTTTCGATGAGAGGCCGGAATTCGAATGGGCAGAATGACCCTAGTCAAAGTGCGAATTTCAGATAAGGATCGGCAAGGGCGCCTGGGGCGCCCAAAATATTCACGTCTTTTACTGTGGATGAATTAGACGAATTACGGGGAGGGACAGGTGTCCTGGGGAGTCGTCGTGAGGAGCACTGCCTTCGCAGTTTGGAGTATGCCACGGATTTCCTCTGGAGTCCCCAGATCGATTTCGAACAAGTCAGCGGCACGGGGCACGCCTTCGGCGACATCGGTGAGAATGGTGTCCAGGGCTTCCTTCTCTATCCCCAACAGGGTGCTTGCCGCCGTCGCTGCCTCCCGAGCAGATTTTTCGGACTCAGGGTCACACCAAATATCGGCCAACCGGCCCGAGAGCGCCACACAGTGGACCATAGGCTGGAGTTCTGGGGATTCCTCGACACAGCCTGGGTTGTGACTGCCTTGGATGGCCACTTGGAAACCATCCGGTAACTGCCACTGCTTGGCGAGCCACGTGCCCACCTCGGCATGGTCCGCACTGAATCGTGCGTGTTCCAATGCTTGTAGGCGATCGTGGTCACCATTGGCCTCCTTGATCAGGTTGTGGTAGGCATCGGTGAGCGTGACGCTCAGAGCCAACATGCCAATATCCTGCAGCAGTGCTCCGAGAAAGACCACCTCCCCATCAGCGAGATTTGCCCATTTGGCCAAAGACCGGCCAGCTACACTGGCCAGGATGGACCGCCGCCAGAACTGGGAGTGATCAAACCCCCCACTTCCCCCTCGACATAGTTGTCGGTACAAGGAAAAACTAAAGGCGAGGATGGCCACTGCATTCATGCCTAACAGGGTGATAGCCTGAGGGAGGCTGGTGACCCTATGCGGAATGCGCACGTAGAGGCCTGAGTTGGCCAGGCTGAGTAATTTGGTGGCAAAGGCTGGATCGTGACCGATCAAGTCACCCATTTTCGTGGCCTGGGCTTTCGGATCTTGGCACATCTCGAGGATTTTGAGTGCCAGCACCGGAATGGCGGGCAGCATTTTGCAATGTTTCAGACGTTGGAGAAGTTCAGATTGCATTCGTCGTACACTTTCCCTAGCATCGGTGGCTGGTCACGTCTTGTTCGCTCACCGTTCCTTTTGAGATACCACGCGGCCGAGGGGCCGGCTTTGCATCCCGGACACGCGTGACCACGTGGCAAAACGTGATGCGCGCGGGGTCGAGCCACAATCGTTCATGACCCAACGGCGCCGGGAAGAGACACCTTACTACCCTATCGGATGAAGGCCCTGCGGACCTTGAACTCAACACAAGGCAAAGAGGGACAATACCGTGATTGAAAAAGAATTACATATTCTCATGGTCGAGGAGGACCCCCATGAGGTGGATTGCCTCAAAGAGGCCTTAGCCGTCAGCCAATTCGGCGCAGTGAACCTTCAGCAGGTGGAAGATGGCGAACAAGCGCTGGCCTTTCTCCGCCAGGAGTATCCGTATTACGATGTGTCACGGCCAGATTTAATTTTCCTGGACCTGAACCTCCCTGGTATGAGTGGGCGTGAGTGGCTTGAGGAAATAAGACAGGATGAGCCACTCACAAGTGTCCCCGTCGTGGTGATGACCACCTCAGCTCAGGATAGAGACTTGGTGAAAACTTTTTCCCACGACAAGAACTGTTACTTCTTCAGGAAGCCGGCAAGTTGCGATCAGTGGGTCTTCGTTCTCCACTGCATTGAGGACGTCTGGATGACGTTCGTGAAGCTCCCGCCCGAATCTGACCGATCAGTGTAACCATCCCTGTGCTGGTATGAGCGACGAGCCACCAGTAACGAGGGACGACCTAGAAGAACGCCGCGGGCTTGCCCACCGAAGCTTCAGTTGCTTGCGCGCCAAAGCTGGCTTCAGCGGCGAGCGCGAAGGTTGGCGAACTTTTTCAACCGTTCCCGTTGCGTTTCCATCGCACGAAGTTGACAATCCCTCTTTAGGCACACCAAGCCGGAGCCTTCTCGAACCATGTTTTGGTTCAGGGTAAGGCGCTTGTCTTTCTTCGTGTGAAGGGAGGACGGTGATGAAGGTGTTAGTTCTCCAAGCCACGGGGCAGTTGGGTGCCAATCTGGTGCGGGCATTGTTGGCCAAGGGTAAGCAGGTTCGCGCCCTTGTGGCGTGTCGGCTAGGGAAAAGGGCAAAGGGAGTGTGTCGGTTCGGGAACTGAACCGGAACCCGGTGGGGAGCTGAGGCTGTCTGTAGAAATCCGTCGAGACGGGCCTGGGCGCGGGTTGGCAAGCCCAGGTGCGCGAGAATCTTTGGCAATCACGGTGGGATCTTCGATAGCCGCAAGGAGCGTCAAGGGGCCGCTGCACTAGGGATGTGCAGTCGTGGCGATGGCGAAGACCCGTTTGAGTAATTGCGCCTCCAGAAATGAATGGGCTATACTCCGGCCCGGTAAATCAGGACTCTTAC
>CAZKRH010000286.1:0-2662 GCA_964555115.1 uncultured Nitrospiraceae bacterium
ACGGGCGTCAACTCCAGTCTATCTACTCCCATACTTTATTGATATAAATTGTATTCCGGGTGACGGTGAGACATCCATTGTCTTTGAGGGTTTTTATGGCTCGGCTCAAGGCTTCTCGCGAACATCCCACCATTTTGGCTATTTCCTGGAATGTCGGCCGGTTGGATACGAGAAACTGCCCATTAGCCCGCTTGCCCTGCATTTCCGCCAAACTCATGAGACAGCGCCCCACGCGTCCATAGATATCAAACATGACCAAACTGCGAATTTGTTCATTGGTTTTTCGTAATCGCTGGGAAAGATTTTTGAGAATCTTCAAGGCAATCGCCGGATGTTTCTTTAAGAGAGCTGACAAGTCTTGTGTGTTCAACACTAAAAATTCGCAGGGTTCCACCGTCATGACTGTGGCCGATCGTGGGGCTGAATCCAAAACGGCCATTTCCCCGAAAAAATTCCCGGCGCCCAAGATTGTCAGGATATATTCTTTTCCGTCGCTTCCCGAAAGCAGGACTTTCACCTTTCCAGATAAAATGATCAGGAGAAAATCACCAGGCTCTCCTTCCTGAAACACCATGTTTTTTGCAGGCAATTTTCGCCGACTTCCGGAAGCCGCAAGAAGGCCCAATTCCTGGTCGGTCAAATCGGCAAAGAGGGGAACATTTTTGACGACGTGTTTGGATATGACCATGGCGGAGAATCTCTTAAAGGATGAGCTCGACCTGAGACGAGTTTCTGTGGATCATACAGAATAGAGGGTTCCGAAACATAGGCGTGGTGTAGGGTGGACATCGCCCACCCTACAAATATCGTTGGCATGGGGGTTCCGGTGGGCGATGCCCACCCTACAAGACTCATAGGTCTAGGAACCATCTATATCTGCATGATCCCCAAACACTCTCAATAACCATACCCTTTTACCTCTATCTCAATTCCCGGAGAAACTTCAGGCATTGTGAAGTTTTGCGGGATCTGGCAGACTGGGCCAGTGAATTGTTTATAGTATACACAACCTCATTAACTCAACTCACCTTAAGAGGTAGGTTATGTCTCACATGAGTACCGACGACCCTACGATTGCCCACCAGCTGAAGCGACGAGAAAAGGAACTTGAGGCTGTCCGTCGTATTAGCCAGACCCTTTTTCAACATCTCCCTGTAGAGGAACTTGTCGAAAAAGCTCTTGCCGTCGCACTTGAAGTGGTGAACGCAGAGGCCGGAAGCGTCATTTTGGCCAATCACAACAATAAGGAACTGGTCTTTTTGCACTCCATTGGCAGTACATCGCCGCAAGCGGGAAAGGCTTTTGCTTGGGATAAGGGCATTGCGGGTTGGGTTTTTCAACATGGTGAAGCCGTGGTCACGGGGGATGTGAAAAGGGATGATCGTCATTTTCATGGAATCGATGAGAGTACGGGATATACCACACAAGATATGATTGCCTTACCACTTAAAAGTTGGGAAGGGAGTTCTATCGGGGTTCTAGAAATCATGAATAAACGGGACGGGAAACTTGATCGGGATGATGTGGCAGTCCTGACGATTATCTCCGCCTTTACCGCCATTTCCATTGAGGAAGCCCATTTAATTGAAGAAGCCAAATTAGCCGAAGTCATTCATCTGTTAGGTGATATAAGTCACGATGTCCAAAATTTCTTAACGCCTATTTTTAATGGGACCTGGCTTCTGCAAGATGGCCTGAATGAACTGTTTTCTCATTTACCCCCCAAGACCGTGGACCAATTTCAGATTTCCCACAAGCTATCGGAAGACATTTCCGAAATGATCAGAAAAAATGCCGACCGCATCCAGGACCGGATGAGAGAAATTGCTGATTGTGTCAAGGGACTGAGTACTCCGCTCAATATTACACAATGCTCTCTTTCAGATGTGGTGAAAGATGTGATACGAACCCTGCATGTTCCTGCCGACGAAAAAGGTCTTACCCTCATCGATGAAGGCCTTGAAGGATTATCCCCCATTCAGGGTGATGAGCGACGACTCTTCATTGCCTTTTATAACCTGGTGAATAATGCCATCCCGGAAGTGCCAAAAGGCGGGACCATCACCATCAAGGGGATCATTGACGAACGCGAAGCAGGAGTACGTATTGATGTGTCTGATACGGGTCGTGGAATGCCGCCTCATATTCAAGAAGCCTTATCCTCGGACAGGCTGATTGGGGAAAAGATCAAGGGGACAGGACTTGGCCTCAAAATCGTTAAGGGTGTGGTCACCCACCATGGAGGCCGGATCAGTGTTGAAAGTGAACCCGGACAAGGGACCACCGTTCATATTCTCCTTCCGCTTCACCCGCCCATTTCTGCCCGCGCGTTTCGTCAAACCAACCCTGGATGACTTGCCGGGTGAGAGGTTAGAGCTGTGATCAATATGACGATGCGGTGGAGAATGCCTACCAGTCGGGCCGCACTATTTTTTCACCTCCCAGATCGAATCCACAAAATGATTGTGTGTATCAAACAGATGCTTAACTATCCGGTACCCACTCTTCTCCGCCAATAATTCAATTTCTGATTGGGTGTACTTGTAGGAGTGCTCGGTTTGCATCGGCTCCCACGCACCGAAGGAAAACTCCTTCCCCAATGCATCAATAAACACAACCTGCTCTCGGGTACTGTAAATGTAGCTCTCGACCGCATGTGCTC
>CAZKRH010000287.1:0-2300 GCA_964555115.1 uncultured Nitrospiraceae bacterium
TGGTATTAAATAAGGGAAGGGCCCTATGCCCTAAATATTCTTCCTGAGACAAGAATCCATTACGGCTTGATATAGAGATACCCTTCTTTTTGAAGATCCGCAATTCGCTTCACGGCTACAGGATGCGCCGTGGGCTTAAACCCGGCTACCAGCTTTTCTAATGGGGTTCCGAATAATTTCATGGAGACCTGACACATTTCGGCTTGAGCTCCTTTATCCAATATCATTTTGAAGCGTTTTTTTAATTCGGGATCAACGCTGTCCTTTTTAAATAAATGAAGAGCTGGGCCGTGGACAACCAACACTATATCAATTTTATCCGGCCCTCCTTCGGCCTCAATATGTTTGTTGATGAGAGCCATAGCATATTTCGCCACATCTGGATCTTTTCCATCAACGTGGTACAAGACTTTGGTTTTTCCAGAGTCAGCCAAAACCTCTGAAGATGGAGCGACCTGGATTCCACAGATCATTATGGCAGCCAGAAAAAACGGAACCAGAGACGGAACTGTGAATTTAGAGAAAGGCATCATCGTACAGCCTCCTATGGTTACATACAATCATTTGGATAACTCTTCAATTGCCGTGCTCCCCGTACCGATTGTGGCCTTCTTTGTTCCCCATGCGGAGCTGAACGAAGTCAAGGCGGATGATTATTTGAAAAATTGCGGTGAACCCTCGAAACTGGTCAATCGACAGGTGGAAGTCTCCCGTACGGCCTGCATACTAGCAGGATTGACGAGGATTATCACCTTGGGTGTGTGGCAATGGTGTCCAGCTCAAGTCTCTTGGGAAGCTGACGTTACAGATTCCTAAAACTCACCAACAAGCCACAAACAGACACTAACCTAAACCCATACAACGTGACCGCCAGGAAAGACCGCTCAAAGGAATTAAAAAGAAATGGTAGAAAAGACACCTCAAGGGTTTCGACCCTCCCCCCGATATTCTTTGTAAATGGCGTAGGAAATTCTGCATTCTGAATGCTTGAACATAAAATGATGGGAGAGGAAATGAGGCCTTCAGGAAGAATGAAAAGCCATCCGATCTTTACTTTGTTTCAGGTTCTGGTTCTTGCCACGCTGGTTGTTGGGACTTCGGGGTGCATGCTGCTCTTAGGCGCGGGTGCTGGAGTAGGAGGCACTGCCTATTACATGGGGAAACTGGAGGAGGAGGTGAGCGGTTCGGTCTCCAAGGTCCGCCGTGCAACTGTAGCCGGGCTGAAAAACCTGGACATGCCTGTGATAAGGGACCAGGGGGATAAATTGGCCGCCGTAGTGAAATCGATAACTGCCGATGAAAAAGAAGTTTGGATTAACATTAATTCACTTGACGCATCGCGGTGTAAAATTTCGATTCGAGTTGGATACCTTGGGGATGAAGCTCGTTCACGGCAAATCCTTCAGGCGATCCGTAGCCAGGTCTAAGGACCCACCAGATTTTTATCCTGTACCTAGCGAAATAATCCCTAGCTGTTCCTTATTAGATCTGACCACACCTGACCTCGGATCTCAACCTCTCCATAAAATTAACCATACCCATCATCATGAATGTTTTTCCATTTCCTTGAACAAATGACTCAGGGGACTTCTTAAAGCCTTGGCCACTATTGACATATTCACCAGACTGAAATTCCGCACCCCCCGTTCCACATCCCGGATATGGGTCCGATGCAGTTAAGCCAATTCCTCAGTAAGGAACTTGGATATGGTGCAGAATTCTGGAAATACACCGACAAAGTAAAATGGACAAAACAAAAGGCTGAGACTCTACAGAAAATAAGGAATTCAATTTAAGGGGGAAATCATGAAAACATTGAGCTTATGCGTGATTGGCGTAATAACGGTATTGCTGACAGGCTGCGAGGTAACTGGGCCATCGGTCAAAGTGAAGGGACCTGAATTGAAAATACCTGGAATTGAAGTTGGCGTCCAAGGCGGCGGTAAGTTTTGTCCTCCCGGTCAAGCCAAAAAAGGTCGGTGTTAATTTAAAGAGAACTCGCACGCGGCTGAACGCCCTTTACGGTGAATTCCTGGAACCTTCCAAGCCAAATTTTGCGCCTGCTGGGTGTTGTTGCACAATATCATAAGGTCAGACGGTTTACAGCAGACGTGTATGTGATTAATACATTTTGTCAGATGTCGGCAGGCCGATCCTTACCATTCAGTTCAGAACCAGATACTTAATCCACGTTCCACGCACCCATTCTGAAATCTGCGCGCCCTTTTCTTTGGCGCTGAACCAACCACTTTTTTCTTTTTTGGGCTGGCTCAGTTTTGTGGGAGAGGGTGAACAAAACT
>CAZKRH010000288.1:0-15299 GCA_964555115.1 uncultured Nitrospiraceae bacterium
TTATCATACTGGTGAGCGCTGGAATGAGTCTCGGAGCTGTTCCTCAGGAGCCGGCGAATACTTGCCCATCGTGGGGGACTCCGATCCATGTGCATGTCCATAGCATTCGCAATGCCCAGGGCACGGTGAAGGCGGTGTTATATGGTCCCGATCCCGAAACATTTTTGGTGAAGGGGAAGAAAGCAGATAAGGAGCGAGAACCGGCTGAAGAAGGTTCAATGACACTCTGTGTGGCTGCACCCCAAGAAGGACAATATGCCGTGGTGGTGTATCATGACGAAAATGACAACCATAAATTCGACCGCAACTGGATTGGCTTTCCTGTAGAAGGATTTGGGGTTTCCAATAATCCGGCGTTGTTTTTTGCCCCACCCAGCTTTGAAGAAGCCGCTTTTGACGTGCATGGCGACCTTACAAACGTTGAAGTGGAAATCAAATATTAACGCTTATCTCTGTGCCCACGGTCGTTGCTTTCCGTTAATGTTTTTGATGTCATAAGAAGTCTGTGCGATTCTTTTTCATAATTGCGGTATTGCAAGTTCAGAATCTTTCTTCTTTCCTGGTCTGTTTGCGGGGCCGGCAGATTTTATACAATACAACAGGGCATGGCCCCATCTGCCTTCTTCATTTTCGATATTGAAGTTGTGAAAGTATCTCGCCCATGAGCTTCAAACGATCTACGCGACAGTCTTCCCCTTTTTTCCTGAAACGTGTCGGATATTTTCTCTCTCGACTGTTTGGAACGCGACTTCAAAAAGACAAAAGTATTCATTTTGTGACGATGAATGGGAAGCGTTTCAAGCGTCTCACTCTTTGTGATTCCTATCTCGCATCTGAAATTGAACAGCACCTAAACCGTTTTGCAGGTAGTGGATATTTCCCTCATCTTGTAACGCGTTATGAGCGTGAGATTTGGGTCGAATATGTCGAGGGTGACCCCATACAATCCGTCGATGAGGAATTTATCCTGAAAATAGCAGAATTTTATACTACGGTGTATAGGGTAAACTCAGAATTGTTGGATGTAACCCAATCGGAATTTCCGGATAGACTCTTTCAAGATCTTCGCTTTCTCCACCAAATCAATATCTTACCCCAGGCTTCCTATCTTGATCTTCAATCAGCCGTACAGGATTTGACCCCGAAACAAGTATGGGTAGGCTATGATTATACCGATCCCGTCCTTAAAAATTTTATTCTGCGGCCAAATGGGCGGATTTGTGTGGTGGATATTGATGGGTTGACTGGAAACCAGCTACTAGGAATGGGGGTGGCCAAAGCTTGTGTTCGTTGGCTCGTCCATTTTCAACCGTTATTCTTTTCCCATTTATCAAATCAAGGGGCGCCAGATTTTCAACAGTATTTTGCTTTTGTGGAATTATGTTTCCTTGCCAAATGGACCAAACGGGCATTTCTTGAGCATGATTGGAAGGTGATTAACCCAACATTGTTTGAGCGGTTTCGACATCCGCAGTAGTCCAGGAATTCTCTTTGATCTTCACTGGAAATCTCAGCTTTTCATCAAAAGCTGTTACGATTTCGCTTCCGATAACCGTTAATAATACGGATACGAGGACCAAGACAATCCGAGAACATTTTTCCTTTTTGACCATAATGTGAAGAATCGGCCGTTATGGAATATGGATCGTTTGTTGGGGAGAAAGAAGAAATGTGTGTTTGAACCCATTGCGTGGAGTCCGGTGAACTCCTTTTGTTGCTTCCCATTTGTCTAAACCTTGAAGTGCCCATAATGCCGTTCATTCAAACACTAACCTTTCTGTTTGGAGGTCATGTGATAAGTTCATGGTGTCGAACACAATTCGAAGGGTTTCCGTGGAATGATTCAGAAAAGAATTTAACCAAAGATCAGAAGTCACACCACGGGTTTTAAGAAGTTGCCAGCCCCCTTGCTTCTGTAATGCCATGTGGACTTAATGCCACATCTGTCCATCCAGTGAATCGTTTTTCCTTATTCCATATACTTTTTCGGTATCTGAGAATTGTCAGAATTTCCATGGGGTTTAGATCTGATATTTCAAACTAAATGCCATATACAAGGAGACTGATTGCCGATATGTAAGCCGCAATTGACTGTAGAAGAGAGACAAGCGCTTTGCTAGTCTCCTTTACAGCCTCCTAGTATTTCTACAAAAAAGAAGGGAAAGGGAGAATGATGGGTTTGGTGAGAAAAAGGGTGTTTATAATTTGTACGGTCTTTATGTCAATTGGGGCCCTCATTCTTCTGGGAGAAGTGAGTGTTCGTCTTTTCGTAAAAAACGGGGATATCACTCCTGAAGCGCTCAGAAACCGATCCGTGCAATACGAACCGGCTATTTTTTCCAGGCATGTGTTCAAACAGGAAGCGCGAACCATTAAACATGCTTCAGGTAGCAAAAAAGGGGTGGAGTGGGAGATAAATGAAAAAGGTTACCGTGGGCCAAATTTTGAGACGGAAAAGCCTGAGGGGGTTATCCGGATTATTGTTTACGGTGGATCCGCCGCTTTTGACATGATGGTGTCGGAAGGAAAAGATTGGCCTCATCTAGTGCAGAAAAAATTGCGTGAGTCAGGTTTGGCGAATGTGGAAGTTATCAACGCTGGCATTATGGGACACACAGCACTTGAGTCTGTGGGGAAGCTGTTTACCGAAGGGTTCGTGTTTAAGCCGGATTACGTGCTGATCTACAATGCTTGGAATGATATTAAATATTTGAATTCACGTAAGACGGTTCTTCGCACCCTGCGACCATGGTCTGCGCAATTTGATCCGCGAATTCATTACAAGAATTTTCTTGATCGATGGCTTTGTGAGGTATCCCAACTTTACACCGTATTAAGAAGAATTTACTATAAAAAAATTTTGAAAATCGGTAAAGAAGGTTTGCCCAAGGTGGAAGATAAACAATTGAGCATCTCAGAACTTAACCCCCTGGGTTTCCGCCAATACCAACTTGCTTTGGAGGTTTTTGTAGATCTGGCTCGGAGCGTTGGAGCAAAGCCCATTCTCATGACCCAAGCTCGTCTGGTGGATTCAGCTAATACCTCTGCCCAGCGAGAGCGTATTGATTATCCTCATGTTGGTCTGACTCATGAGGCCTTGGTGGAAACGTTCGATCGGCTGGATTCGATTGTTCGAAATGTGGCCGTAGCAAAAAAGGCACCTCTCATTGACGCGTCAGCCAATTTTTCTGGTAAGGATTGGGCCTTTTATGACCATGTTCATCTGGATCTTGCTGGAAGGGGATCCGAAGCCATGGCACAATTCATAGCGGAGCGCCTTCAAAATGTGTTTTCAGAGGATTTGCGGAACAAAGGGTCCACAAAAACGCAAAAGGCTGGTTTCCGTTAATCTCCCTTGATCGGATTGAAGAAACCATCCAGAGGTAGTCTTTTGTATAAAAAACTTAAACCTCAGATTTCGAGGCGCAGTTATTGCTGGAAAAAGGCTTCGGATAAACTAAGTAGGCTGTGTATTTGAGGAGTAAAGAGTAATGTTTGAACAGGAACTCCGAACGAAGAGAAAAGGGGCATTTTATTTACTCCTATTTCTGATCCCGGTAGTTACCATAGCATTAATGTATCTTGGGTACACGGTGTTTAGAACAAGCCAATTCTACACCTATGTTAAATCTGATCAGCGTGGTTGGAGTGGAAAAGTCCATGGAGTGCATAAAGAACTTGGCTTTGCGCCTATTCCTAATTCGCGTGGTTCGGAAATAATGCCTCTTGGTCCTGACATTCCGATGCGATACGACAAAGACGGTTTTAGAATTCCATTTGAGGATAAGTTAAATACCAAAAATATTCATCCAGTTGTGCTCGCCTTAGGATGTTCTTTTACGTATGGAGCTGCTACTCATGCCGAGAATACGTTTCCATACTTGGTCGGCAACTATTTAGGCGGATCAACGAAGAACGCAGGCGTTTCTAGTTACGGACTTTCGCAAATGGTGATTATGGCGAAACAATTAATTCCTCGTCATAAGCCTGATTATGTACTCGTCCAATATTCGCCATGGCTTGTTGATCGAGCAGTCCGTCCGTTTTCACCATCGCATTATGGAAAATTCCCTAATCCATACTTTGTCGAAGAAGACAATGAAGATAATTTGGTCATAAAACTGCCGGTTTTTCAAACCAAGATATTGGAACTTCCCATAGATGAATACCGGAAATCGCAGAAAGGTTTTTCTGATTTCCTTTCCTTTCTTGGGAATGTTGGCCTGCCTCTTTTCCTTCACGATGATTTCAATATGACAGCTTATACTCTCACTAAAGTTTTGAGATTAAAAAAACGACCAACGAAAAATCGTTTTAGGGTGATACAACATGCATATGGGGAAATCTTCAGAGTATCAGAACAAAACGGTGCTAAGATGATTATTGTAGTGTTAGGCGAGAATCACGACCTTGTTCCTGTTCAAAAAGACCTTTTGCCAAAGAACGTAATAGTCGTAGATGCACACAGTGCATTGATTAACAGACTGCCAACTATCGATAAACAAAGTTATCAAAGGCAGTACAACCATTGGCGTGGTGATCCGCCGAGTCTCGTTGATGGTCACCCAAATGAACATGCCCATAGGATTATTGCGGAACTGCTTATCTCTCAGATGGATATCTCCTAACCCGGACAAATGACTATGGACCAAATACAGTTGGGGCCTATTCCATCAGATATACTTAGCTTTAGCCTCTCTTAATCTGCCCTTTTCCTCATGACCTTAATGCTCTAATTCGTTTTTCTTGTCTGTTAGCTTCGCGCGGAGCAACGACGCGACTTCAGCATGTAAGCTCACGCTCGGGTGTGCGTCTAAATTATTGACTACCAGTTCTCGATGGTCGCGCCCTGAGATTTTTTCGGACAGGTGAATAACAGGTACACCTCTACCACGGAGCAGATGAACAACCTTTTCCTCAAATGGTCGGCTCCAATCTAAGTCCACGAGAAGGGGGAATACTACCACCACGATAGGTATATCGTTATTGTTAGCCAAATCGACAATCTGTAGAAGATCTTGTTCATGTACCGACCATACATTCGCATCGTTGTAAGCTCTCTCAAGATAGGACAGGTATATGGTTGCCATCTGTCTGGAATTTCGAAATCGGTACACTCTCCAATAGAAAAAATTGAATAGATGTGAACGCTGCACTATAGGGCGGATAAACCAGTGTGGTTGCTCAATTAATGACGGTTGTTTTTGTTTCCACACTCTTGACGCTGTCCCGTCGATGTCATTGATGAAGTATGACAGGACGATTGCGTCTGGCATAACGGGGAAGTTGCGAATGGCAGTAAATTCGTCTTTGGTGTCCCAACCATTCCTTGCAATATTGAAAACTTCCCAATCATCTTTCAACTGTGATCCAAGCACATCAGAAAAGCGATCGCGGTGGTTATTGATTCCGTGGCCCGCTACAAGCGAGTCTCCAACCACAAATAGTAATTTTTTGCCATCCAGATTGTTTAAGTCGTGCTCAATGTCACGATATCCAAAAGAGTTGATGGGGTTCCAATACTTGGCAAACCATTGCCGCGATGCCAAGGTGAGTCGTTCAAAGCTATCAGAAGATACGACAAACACGCGAAAGAAACCCTCCAGGATCATTAGAGTCAAGATCAACGAGAACAAGCCCGTTGAAGTATTGATTAGGACATTTCGAGTCTTCGAGGGCCTTGTCCAGACGTAACGAAATGTAAAAAAGACACCCAATGTAACACTGAATGTCAGAATAAGAACAATCGGGAAAGGGAACATTATAGATTTACGAGTATCAGCTTTGTATTGTGGTCAACGAATTACTTCCGTTTTTATAAACAAGAACAGCTTTTTCAAGCATTGCGCTATCATTCACCGGAACAGATCCATTTTGAAAGAAAGTCACGGGACTAAAAACAATGGATAATCTATGAAGGACAACTTCATTGTTTTTCTCTTTCGGTAGCCTTGAAAGTGTGGATCATATTTCTAATGTAACATTAAGGCAGCTTGCATATTTGCCGTTGAATCAAGAAATGATAATAATGCTAGATGTGATCCCAACGCCAAATCACTATTTGCTTTTCTGAATCACGTAGGCTTGTTGAATTCCAAATCCTCCACCTGAATAGTCCTTCTCAATATTGTAGAAAATCGTGTTGATTGGACCGGAATATCCGTGGTCGTCTTCTGGGTTAGTGATGAGTTCTCTCAAGAAACGGGTTCCTAGAAAATAAATAGATGAGAAATCTTCTATCTCAAACTGAATACCTTCTGAAAGAAAATATTCTTCGAGGCATTTCTTCTTCAGATAACGATTGAAATCCGGCTCTACAAGGGGAGTAAGTGATTTCAAAGAACGTAAAGAATTTAGTAAAACAAGAGGTTCCCAAAAAGCCTCTGAGAAGATAATCGTACCCCCGACTTTGCAGACTCGAATACACTCGGAGATTCCTTGCTTCTGTTCGTCCCAGGTCGGCAGATTGATCAGAGTTCTTGTGGTGTAAACAACGTCAAACGTATCATTCTCAAATCGAAGCTTTCTCACGTCTCCAACCTCAAAAAATAATTTTTCTAGAGAGCCGCATTCTGCTTGGGTCTTCTGGGCCTCTCTAATCATACCTTTACTAGAATCCACACCAGTTATTGAGGAGATATTTCTATCGAGATGATGAATAGCTGAATAGCCATTGGCACAGCCAACATCAAGTACCTTTTCGCCTTCCTTGATCCATCGTCCAATAGTTTGAATCTCAAGATCGATGGCATATTTGTCACCCCAACTTGCGGAATGGGAAGTACCAAACTTGTCTGCCTGCAAATTCCAAAATTGTAAAATGTGATCGCTCATACTTCAAAATCTCCTTTAGAAATAGGCGCACTTTTTATTCCTAGATTCATGTGGCAATGTACCATGTTCCCCTAACTGCTGAAGAAATTGATCGTTTATGGAGTCCAATATTTAAAGAGCAATATTGGTTAATTTCTCCTGCCAATTTAGCAGTATAGAGATAGTTGGAGTACACAATGACAAGGATTGTCCCATACGCCACTTTATGCCCAAGCGTTGAATGTTTTGGGGGAAATACAACTGTTCTTACCTCTTAACCGATTTTTTTCATCTGAGAGGCTCTTCTTGGGTCTTTATTCTCTGTTTTTACCAATCGAAACTTTTTTCATAGCCTAAGTCAAGCAATAATTGACCGGCTACTTCTTTAAACAAACTGGCATGCTTTTTTGAAAAGTGGTTTCGCCAATCTCCAGGAACGCCTCGCCGAAAAGTATGGGATTTGGGGGAGAGATGTTCTGTATTCATTTTTCGAACGGCGTTACGAATGTCCCCTTCGCCCGCCTCATGCATTAAATACTTTGCAATATTGGCATGGGTATGACTTCGAGTTTCAGGACACACAAGATCTTCAAATCGGATCGCTAGGCAATCTGGAGTACTCAGCCAAAGTAAATTTTCCCGAAATCTCTCGCCAATGTTTGGGTAATCGACCTCACGTGGAAATCCCTCGAATTGTACAGCCTTAGGCCAACCCTTAATCAAAAATTCAATGCGTTCCTCATCCGACTGTAAAGCGTAGAAATATCGAGATGGCCAAGTATCAATGGCTTTGCGCTTTTTCATTCCAAAGAAGTGCGAGATTACCACATCCCGCAAGTCTCGAAAAATGAAGAGATGTTTAAAATGATGGTGGGTAAAAAACTGAATTAGTTCTGGGTCCGCTGCGATGTGCCCGCGAAATACTTCACCCGGCAGGCATTTAGACAGTGTTTTTATCACCTGGGAAATAGTGGGATTTTTAGTGGGTTCAACCCTTGCTCGATTAAGGTAATGCCAGTAGGCTTTTCGACCATAGTGGTAAAACTGTGGAAGACTCGAAACGACTCCCACCAGTAAATGTGTCCCACTCTTTTGAAAGCTATTACATAGGACCATGGGAGAGGTTCTGAGATGTAGGGAGTGGTATATTTTTCGGTACCACCATACGATCTTTCCCCTTTTGGGAACATCACGTTTTTTGGGGGGAGGTAGGGACATCCAAAAACAAAGGTAGGGCTTTACGGTATGGTAGTTTTATTGACCCAATAAAACTAATGTACGGTACAAAAGTGAAACTGCTGTAATATAGATTCTCTCATGGGAGACAGATCAAATGTTCGCAACCAAGCTTTTCTCCCTCATTAGTATTTGGTGAGTAGTATTCATTATACATGGTCTGGCAAAAAGTTTTCCCTTAGGCTTGCTGTCCTTCGGTCCCGCTATCTTCTTTTAGGAGTAATTTTTTGTCTAACTGCTCACTTCCGATATCTGTATGTTGTATAATTGACGCTCAAGAAGACAAACACGGGTGGCGTAATCGAAACCGTGTCTAGACCCCCCTCAAAGCTCACACTGGGCAACTCTTCCCGTCTGCTATAAGGGGTTCGTGAAAAGGAAATTTGTGGATGTCCAGATCGATAATAACACAGCGTGAGTGGTCAACACATAGCGATCATTTTGTTTTTCGCAAAGGCCCAATTTTTTGACAAAGTGTTGGCCGAAACATGAGGGGGGGGTGCTTCAGAAATTGTGGACCCGCTTGTAGATTTGGACCTGTCCTCATTGAAATCATTTTGGTCTGAAAAATCAGATCATCAAGTTCCCGACCATAGGAATTGTATGAGCACAGATCGAGCGGTCCTTGAAATTATGTCTCAATTTTGGTAATCGGTTCTGCTTTTCATGCATAGCAGGCAAAAACTTCTTGGCTCTCAACATCACAGAAAATTCGTGTTCCACTTGTCCGCTCTTGATTTGTTTTTAAATGATGGAGGGGAAATTTTTGCCAAGTTGGCGAGTGGCGCGGAAGAGGAGGAAACGTGAAAACCATTCTCATTACCGGTGGAGCCGGCTTCATTGGAAGTAATTTCGTTCGTTATCTCTATCAAAAATATCCAGCCTATCGCCTTATTGTTTTAGATGCTCTGACCTATGCTGGAAACATTCAAAACCTTCCAGTGAACATCAACGAAGGGCCAAATGATCGTCTCATTTTTTGGTACGGGAATGTGGGAAATGGAGAACTGGTGGATACACTTGTTTCCCAGTCAAATGTGGTCATCCATTTCGCTGCGGAATCACACGTTACTCGCTCTATTTATGATAATTACCTGTTTTTCGAGACCGATGTCCTGGGGACTCAAACGGTGGCGAACGCGGCCTTGAAATACAAGGATACGATAGAGAGATTTATCCACATTTCAACCTCTGAAGTCTACGGGTCTGCCCTGAATGAAAAAATGGATGAAAATCACCCTCTTTTGCCTATGAGTCCATATGCCTCGGCCAAATGTGGGGCGGATCGTCTGGTCTATTCCTACTGGGCCACCTATGGAATGCCGGCTATCATTGTGAGACCCTTCAACAATTACGGGCCTTACCAACACTTAGAAAAGGTCGTTCCCCGTTTTATTACCAGTTGTCTCTCGGGTGAGCCATTGACTGTTCATGGAGATGGGTCCGCTGCTAGAGATTGGTTGTTTGTGCAGGATCATTGCGAGGCCCTGGATCGAATTCTACACATCGATCGCGAAAAGGTGATCGGAGAAGTCATTAACTTGGGTTCAGGCAGGCATATCGATCTCCTGGAAATCGCCAATTCCGTTCGGGATGCGATGAAACCCATGAATAGTCCTATTCAACATGTTGGCGAACGCCCGGGACAGGTGTTTCGTCATACCTGCGACGGGTCCAAGGCCAAGAACCTGTTGGGGTGGGAGCCCGGTGTTTCCTTCCAAGAAGGGCTTGAGCAAACTATCCAATGGTATCGAGACAACGAGGCCTGGTGGCGGCCACAGGTATGGATGCGCCACATTCCCATTATTACGGCTTCCGGGAAGCGAGAGCTGCATTAATGATCAGGGTTCCTTTCTACCTCCACGACCTGGGCCAAGCTGAACTGGACGCTGTTGCCGAAGTATTGGCTGGTCCCATTCTCACTACGGGAGAAACCGTAGACCTATTTGAACGTCGGTTTGAGGAGTATCTCGGGCGTCGCCATGCATTGGCGGTGAGCAGTTGCACCGGCGCTCTGCATTTGTCGTTGTTGGCACTAGGGATTGGGCAAGGTGACGAAGTAGTCACGACCCCCCTGACCTTTATTGCGACTGCGACGGCTATTTTGGAGGCAGGAGCTAAGCCTGTTTTTGTGGATGTTGAGCCAGAGACCGGAAATATAGATGTTTCCCTCATTGAAGCGGCGATAACAACCCGGACAAAGGCGATACTTCCCGTTCACCTATATGGACAGATGTGTGACATGCAGGCTATTCGTAAGATCGCCAATACTCACAGTCTGTATGTCGTTGAGGATTCAGCCCATTGTGTGGAAGGTTCACGTGAAGGAATTCGTCCTGGGGACCTTGGAGATACAGCCTGTTTTTCCTTTTACGCAACCAAAAATCTCTCTTGTGGAGAGGGTGGGGCGTTGGTCACTGATAATGACGCCTTGGCTCGAAAGCTACGCCTTTTGAGTTTGCATGGTATGAGCAAGACTGCCGCAGATAGGCATCGGGAGGGCTATCAACACTGGGATATAGAGATCCTTGGATGGAAATACAACATGAGCAATATTCAGGCAGCGTTATTACTGCCTCAATTAGAACGCATTGAGAGGAATTGGAAGAAACGCGATGCTCTGGCAAGACATTATGAGTTGTTGCTTGAAGGCGTTCCTCTCATCACACTCCCTCAGACCCTAAAAGGTGTTTGCCATGCCCATCATCTTTTCCCGATCTGGGTAGCCGGGGAATACAGAGATCGTGTGCTAAACGGTTTACAAGAAGCTGGGATTGGAGTAGTGGTCAACTACAGGGCTATCCACCACCTCACCATGTTTCAGGAAAAGTTTGGGTTTCAACCAGGTGATTTTCCTGTGGCTGAACATATCGGTAACTGTACGATCTCTTTGCCCTTTTATCCTAAAATACCGGAAGAACATGTGACAATTGTTGTTGATACTCTGAAAAGCCTCTTAAAAAAATGCGTGTGATACCTGAAACTCTTAAGACCATTTCTAGTTGAGTACTTCGTGTGTTTTGCACAAGAAAATTACTCCCAAAAAACTTGTGGCCCGTCAAATATCTGAATTTCCCCTGCTGTAGTCCTAAGCCACGCATGACCATCGATTCTTTTCGTTTCACTTGGTGTGAAATACGATTCATGTATCTGAGAATAGATTAAGTAGACTGGAATGGAAAAAGAGAATGAAAATATCAAGGATGATGTGCCGGTCAGGGTGCTCCATCTGATTGACAGAATATCTGGCTATGGCACCACAAGGTTGCTCTGGGATATTGTGCGCTTGACTCCGCCGGATAAGGTCGAACACTTTGTAATCACATTTTCACCTGATCAGGGGGAATGGTTCCATGCAGAGCGACTGAGGGAAAGGGGTGCTTATCGTCCATTTCCTAAAACTGGCCTTTTGAAATTAGGTCGTAGGAATTGGGTATGGTTTCTCGTCCGTTACATTTTGATGTTGTGGCATGTGTTCAAATCCTTAATCTGGTTTCGACCTCATATTCTCCATGTGCATACGAGCAATTCCGTAACTGTTGGTCTACTTTTAAAGGTGGTGTTGTGGCGCCCGGTGGTACATCTGGTGCCATCTCTCTTTTCCCAAATGGTGGACGCGGGGAAAGCATGGGTGCCAAGGCTATATGCCAGGTTTCATATCTTAATCGACTGTTTCTTCGCTGCTGCCTCCCGTTCTCGTGATGAGTTGCTTTCCATAGGAATCCCTGGTTCGAAAATTGTTCCCTTTTATGGGCTGCTTGATCTTCAAGAGATTAATGAAGTGCGATATAAGCAGCAGCAGTATCATAAGGCAATCAGAGAAACATCACATTTGCCTTCAGATGCTTCCATTGCCCTTTCCGTTGGTCGATTGGACTCATCAAAAGGGCACATATTTGCGTTGGAAGCGCTTCCTGCTTTGTTGCGGCAATTTCCCAATCTCCATTGGCTTGTGCTTGGTGAAGGAAAGCAACGTGCTGAATTAGAGGGCCGTGCAAGAACGTTGGGGGTTTCTCCTCATGTGCATCTTTTGGGCCATCAAGAACACCCCTTACCCTTTTATGCAGCCGCTACGGTGTACCTTCGTACCATGATATTTGAGGAGACGAATCTTTCAACCTATCAAGCAATGGCTATGGGCTTACCCATAGTTGGTTTTGATACGGGTTGTGAAACCGAGCTATTAAACAAGGTTGGGCATGGGATCTTAGTGCCCAATAAAAGTGCCGAAGCTTTGTCAACAGCAGTGGCTCAGATTCTGTCGATGCCTGGCCAAGGTAGAGAAATGGGTAGTCGTGGCATAGAGTTTAGTCGGATTAATTTGGACATCCGGCAGGCAATCGAGGACATGACCACAGTCTATAAGAATCTCAAAGATGGGGTCGACCTCAAAAAAGATATCCCAGTGCAATGAAGTTTTCAGAATAAGAAAAAGAGGATCACCTAAATGGTCTAGCGGTTTTGGGGAATCAAACTCTGTCCGACAATCTTGTCCACTTTCCCAGCGATGATGGCATTTCCAAGTGCGTTGACATGGCAACTGTCAATGTAGATGTATTCATCTCGGTCAAAAGCATCCGTGAAGTCGTGAATCCAGTCTATCCCATCCCGTTGTATGATTTCCTGAATAAGGGAATAAACGAGCAAATAATCCTTTGAGCGTAAAATAGATTTTCTATTTGGCAGATATTCAATATTGGGCGAGCCAATGGGGGCTAAAGGTTGAAGGATGGCATGGAACTCCGCGCCTCCAAGTTCAGCGACCTTCTTTGCGATGGTCCAATTATTCACAATGGTTTCGGCAACGGTCTGGGCATAGCGATGATCTGCTTGGCACTGAGAGGGCGGCTCCCTATCCTCTAGCTTAGTCTTGATCCAACGGATGGAAGTCCGAAGTGATCCGGTTAAACTCTCAAGCACGTGGGAACGGGGTTCCAATTTTTTTCGTATCTTACTCTCCTCCCGATGACCATTGATGGAAAGATCAGCCCGGCACATGTGGTGAGCATCGTTACACCCATCGTAGAAAACCACTAAATCCATTGGCGCGTTTTGGTTGACAAGATTTACAAGCCTGGCCAATTCCTGCCGACTCACAAATCCCGCTTCCCCATGGTTGTGGACTTGATAGTTAGGGTGAAGTGCGTTGAAGTGTGCAGGTATCGTATTCTGATCGTCCACCCCTGATCCCCATGTTGTCGAACCCCCGAAAAAACGAATGTGCCCAACAGGAGATTTTGTCGTCAATGGAGTTACCCGGTCTCCATCTTCATTAACGTTTGTAGTTTTTCCTTGGAAGGGGAGGCGAGACCAAGCCAGATAGGGAACGTATTGAGTGCGAAGGAGTTTTTTTTCTCGATAAATGGTATCTGCAAGATTCTTGTCTTCCAAGCTTGGTCTGTTGGCCTTTTTGTTGATGGAGGGGAACCATCCTTTATAGATCGACACACTATCACGGCCTACCGCAGTCAAAAGGTTAATAGAAAGTAAGAGCGCAACAAAAATTAAAATATTTATTAAGCACAATTTAAATATTTTTCCTAGCCTTCTCATCAGTTGTTATCTATCAATTGTACGAATTAATTTTGACTTCAGTTCCCAAGGAGAGCAGCTTTACCTTGCTAATAGGCCTCAAATAGGATTTTGAGACCTGGAAGAAAAAGTAAGGATGATGCAAGCCCTGATAAGAACAGATATTCTACGGAATTAATGGAAGATTGGTTCAAAAACAAAGTTGGATTTAGTTGAATAGGTTGTGTGTGATCTGAAAGAAAATAGTTACATTTACGGCTACATTCTAATTGCCAAAAGCTGGATATCCCTTCTCTCCATTCATTCTTCACAGTACCTCGTTACCCTGAATAGCCTGTCAAATTTTACTCGTTTTCTCATCTGGATGTATAGGCCATCATTTAGGGAATGAGGAAAAATGGATATTGCAGAGTAGTAAAGGGTGATTCGCAGAAATTAGCCCAGAGATTTTCGTAGCCATATTTTTAATAAGGATTGACTAAGAAGTTGAGGAAAGTATTCTGTCATTGACTTTTTTGGGGGGTCTTGGCGGTCAAGTTTTGGTGGATATAATTCACACGCTGCTACCTGAATTTGCAAGGCTTGTCTCCTTGCATTTTTCTCATATTCATTGGTTTCATCCTGGTGTTTTTTGTCCAATACCATACTGCCTTTGGAATTCCTTTCGTAGGTGGGCAAAACGATGGTCTTGATCCATAACTTCAGTCGCCCTATCAAAGGCTTGTTCTCCCAGTTTCATACACTCTACCCCTCCACTTTGCCACCCAGCCTCCGAGAGATAACCCGAGAGAAAAGCGAGTAATTCGCTAGGTTCTCCCAGTCCTATCCGTTGCATTCCTTTGACCCAGATCTCACCCAAGCGAGTCCCGCATTGCTCTATTGAAAGCTCCACCAAATGCGGCTGCCCATGTTCGCGATCAATGACAACAAAACAATTTTGAAAATTTGCATAGTTATCGGACACACACATTAGATCTTCCGGACGTACCTTGGAATCAATTCCTTTTCGATGGAGTATCCCCATCAATTCACCATACAGGCGAAACAAACGCCGACGAACTCGTAGAGAAGATTTTCGGTAAACATCCATAAAGGTCTTTCCAATTACTTCCTCTACCAAAAGAAATCCTTTGATTGAACAGCCCAGGATCTTGAGTTCACCCCAGGCAACTGGTGAGGCGACAGGAATTCCTTGTTGCCGCATCAATTCCAGGATTTTGAGTTCGCGAGTGACTCTCAACGGAGGATTTTGAATTTGGAACCAAAACCTTAGTGCCCCATAGGGGAATCGTGATGTTTTTTTCTTGAGAAAATACTTTCGTTGCTGTCCATCAACCATGAGATAAAGCGTATGCACAGGAAGTTTCTCGGGCCGCGAGACTAATTGGCCTTCCGAGTAGGTCATGAAATCCTGGAATGCACAGAGACCGATCTCTTGCAAAGAAGACCTCACGTTCGCATTAACATGTAAATGCTCGCTAGAGAATTTAGTCAGCATTGAAAAAAAATGGCTTAGAGTGGCAGAGCAAATTATCCTTTATTCCCTTACAAACCATTTTGAACACTCAAGTACACGAAATCGAGTTATACTTGAAAGTAGTGTCTAGGATCAGTTGAAAGCACGCGGCGTCTCGGGTTGAAATGGGTGTTGCGAGACATCCACCTTCAACCACACAGGAGAGACGCCACGATGCAGGAATATACCAAAACCGAGCAAG
>CAZKRH010000289.1:0-1547 GCA_964555115.1 uncultured Nitrospiraceae bacterium
ATTGAAAGGTCTGAAGCAACTGTTCCCAATTAGCCACTCTCGTTACTCCAGATGCGGAAAAACACTGGTTCCATGGTTGGTCCATTAAGAAGACCTGAATACCCTGGTTGACATAATCTTGAACATGATCAGGGTGATCATCCACGGCAAATACCAACCCTTCAGCCACATCGGTCTTGTCATCCGTCAGATGCAGTTCATCGAAGGGTAACTCATGGCTGTGCAACCACTCTAATGTTTGCGGTCGCGCACTAGGACGACGAGCCGTAATGATCACAATTCGGAACCGCCGTTGGAGAGTCCGTAAGGCCAAACGGGCACCAGGCATCACTGGTAGAGCAGGAATACTTCGGTCGTGAAAATAGTCAAAGATTTGCTCGATCAATCCCCGATCAATAACACTCCCATCCAATCCCCCAGCACTGGCGTACAGTTCACCTGGCCATGACTCTCCGGTCAATTCGTGATAAATTCGTTGAACCTCTTGTTCAGCCAACGCCAGCACGTTATCAATATCTACCGCAAATCCTGGTTTCATCTTTACCTTTCTTCATGAATCCAGACCCATCCACCATAAGACGCCGAGTCAAAAATCATCGCGTGATTTTTTGCAGCATCATCATTTTTGTATATCGTGTCAAGACACACCTCGAAAGGACTCTCTGACACACCAAAGGCCACCAACACAGCCACTCATGACGAGAGGGTCATTGAACGAAATGATTATTTTGCGGCAAGATTTAAAATGTTATGTGAAGCAGAGCCAGCTTCTAATGAGCGCCCGGTGAGAGCACGATAGGCTTTTTTGATAGTACCAACAGGGGATACCTGCATTAAAAACGGTGTACTCCAGTCTCCGTCTGCCACATCAAGTTCTTCAGGAATCAACACTGTTCGAATGTGCATCTCATGAGCAGCTTCAATCTTCAACGGAATTCCCCCCACCACACCAATTTGGCCCGTTGGCGTAATTGTCCCCGTTAAGACACGATCTCGTGGAAACGGATCTCCTTTCGCCAAAGCCAAAACACTTAAACTGACCATTCCCGACAAACTTTCTCCATACATGGTCAAACCCTGGTACGGGAGGGTAAGCGTCACAGTCCAAGAGTCCGAATCCAAATGGCTCACCTTTACGACTTGATTAATCGCTTGTTGAACAGCTCGCTGTGCCCCTGGAGAAAACCGGCCCGGTGATGTGTGAAATTTTAAACGAAGCCCGTCATGATCACGCCGACGCTCAAACTGAATGTACACTTCAGCCACCACGCCAATTTGTTCCCAATGCTTATCGAGGGTCGTCCCTAAAATAGGAACTGTCAAGCGTTGAATGGAACTCGCGACCGGTTCAGCCGCTAAAACCGGAGCAGCCAGGCACCACGACAAGATGACGGGCAAGAGACTCAATATGAAGACACGACGAAAACAGGGGTGAGGTAGAGCGGAATTCGAAACTCGCAGGTCCCGGCATTGAGAAATCGTCGAAAATTTTACCTGATTCGCGACCATCACGTCTGTCCCCTTGAAATTCTTCCTTCTTTGTTTCG
>CAZKRH010000290.1:0-3170 GCA_964555115.1 uncultured Nitrospiraceae bacterium
CGAAGCTGGATCGTGTAAGTCGAGGGAGAGAAACCCTCCAGGAGAATGTACGAGAAAGTCAGGTGCAGATTCCCCACCGACTGTCAGGGACACGCCAACCTTGGCGGCCGCCTCCAGAAAGGCTTCCCCTCGGTAACTCAATGAGGGAAGGAGAAGAAGAAGATGGGGCATGTTAAGGGCAGTCTTCCGGCAGGATCACTCGAAACCTTAACCAGATTCTGCCATTTTTGAGGTACACTGGACAGACCGGAATTGGGCACTCGTCGGCTCCGCACAACAAAACCAGGGTTCGGTCATGCGGGGAGGTCTCACTCGGTGAGGATTGAGTGCGACGGTCTTGTTGAGTGAAGAGAATTCGACTCCAGCGGTGTGACACACCAGTGCCCACAGACGGTAAAACGTCCTTTCCGGGTCTTCCCCAGTTTGGGCCCCTTCCTCCACGACCCTTGTCACAGCCCGTTGTAACGGGTCCATGCGTGGATCAGGATGGGTCCAAATATATTGAAAATTCTTTTGGTCCAGCCGGTCAATACACTCGGCAATTGGTGCGGGATGGATCTCTGGGGGAGTCAACAACGCCGATCCAGGAGGGACGAGGAGACGAACACTATATTGCACCGGGTCTATACAGTCGATAAGCCCATACTGCTCGATCAAATCGAACATCTCACGGTAGTCCTCCAACGTGGTCCAAGGCGTGAAGGCGACCAACGAGGGGCGAAGGGCGATACCGGCAGACTGAAGGATGTCCTGAGCGGTGAAGATGTCTGGGCGCGTGTGCCCTTTTTCCAAATGAGAGAGTACGATTTCGCTAAAGGACTCCACAGCAGAAATGACAAAAATGCAACCAAGTTGACTGAATTCTTTGAAGAGGGTGCGGTGTTTGAGGATATGTTCAATTTTGGTGGTGAAATCGAAAGTCAAATCGGGAAACTCTTCATGCATGGCTCGAACGATGTTCAGGGAGTGGCCAGGGCCATTGAGAAAGTCTGGATCCCCTAACGTGATGTGTGACGCACCCGCGTTCACTTGTTGTCGAATATCCGCCGAAACGACTTGGGCAGGAACCAAGAAAAATCGGCCTTGATACACCGGGACAATAGGACAATGAAGACAGGTATGCAGGCACCCCCGACTGGCTTCTACATAACCAACCACACCTTCCTGTCCCTGGTATTCCAATCGAGCATATTCTTGAAGACTCGGGAGTTGTGTGCGTTGAGGGATGGGGAGTGAACAAGAATCCGACTTGTCCTTCTTTGAGGATCCGGGTTGCCCAAATATCCGTTTAAGGAAGGGCGGAACAATGCAGTCTGAAAAACTCACACCTTCCACCTTCTTCACAAAGATCGAATCAGTCCCGTTGGGTGTATTCGCAGAGGAATGGGGATCGGCCAGTTCTTCGATGAGGTTAGCCAAGGGAGCTTCATATTCTCCCCCGATCACAGAGTCCGCGAGGTGATCAAGTAAAAACTTCGCGTTCAGTGACGCGTAGAGCCCGTAAAAACAAATATGGGCTTTGGGCTTCGTTTGACGAATTCTTTCTGCCACCTGACATCCTAAGGCCAAGGCGGTATGCATGGGAACTGAAATGCCAATGAATTCTGCATGTTCCACAAGCGCGTTATCGAAACTTTCCACGGCCAGGTCTAGTGTCGAAGGTGTATATCCTCTCTCCCCCAGGAATCCCAGGGGCTGGGCCAGGCCAATGGGCTGATGTCCCAACTCATAACAAGAAATGAGGAGAATCGCTCCAGGTTGCTGGAGGGGCGAATTTAAACGGTTCGTGGGCGGTGAAGGATGGCTCATCATGCCTCGCTTGTTCTTGATGAGCCTTTTGAGGGTTGACTCTGGGTGAATCGGCGACCATCAGCATTGGCATAACTCGCCACACGCGCATTGGCCTGTTGCCGAGTTTCCAGTTTCTCGACCACCTCGGCAAATCGACTCGCTGGGATCGTACAGGTCATTTCATCTGGGGACATGCCCGTGCGAATGCGGCTCAGGGTGCACCCGGTGCTCATCGCAATTTGCTTGTGTTCCTTAGCGAGTGGAACGATATGGCATTGAGGTTTCCCGACAATCGCCATGTCGCCAAAGGCATCATGCAGCACCATTCCCTGATAAGCACTGAGTCGAAGGAGGATCACATCTGGATCAATAGGGCTCTGGCTGACCGGGCCATATGTGATAAAGTTATAACGAGTGTGGACAACCGGCAGTTGCATGGCTTCTTCGGGAGTGACCCACGCACTTTCCAAGAGACTGGCGACATCCTCGTTGGACATCACCTCGTCAAGCGTCTTGAGACCATGTGTCACGCATCCAACGCTACAGTTAAAATGATCGTCGGCTTGAGTCGTGAAGGTGCAATCTTGAGATTTGATCCAGAAGACACAGCCAGCCGTGACTTTCCCGGTTCGTCCATCCGCGCTCGGTTCAGGGACCTCTCCCTCGTAGAATGGGACACCTGCCAGTGCCTCTTGAGAAAACGTAATGCCAATGGGTGCATGGGATAGCCCTAATGCTTGTTTGAATCGATTCGCTAATTCTTCCCAATTATTTGTGAACATGGGTATTCCTCCAGAAAATGAAAGATCGGCGTGGGAGGCACGCTGCAGGGCATGACGCCTGAATGGGCACGCAGTAAAAGTTTTCTGAACATCGCTTCATGGGTGTCGTAGGCCAGATAGATCAACAACGTCCAGCTTTATGGTCAAATGGGTGCTAGTCGTCTCGGTTTCACGTCTGTCATGAAAGGCGATGCATATGATGAATCAATAAGGATACCAGTCCTTGTATTGCCAAGCCAAGTTTGGGAGCATCGACATTCCTCGAAGCAGAGATGGTCGAGAAATGGAAATTTACGTCAAGTCTTTTGTTGAAGAATTATAGATTTTACCAGCTCTACTGGCCTCATCAGGTACATCGCATACCTTGTGCGCCTCATTGTCTTTTTCGGTAAAAAGCAGGGGTGAGATCTTGAGTAATCAGTAGCGGTGTCCGACTAAAGGCATCAGGAACCTTTTAAGTTTTCACACGGTATTCATGCACTCTTGCGAATCAGCTCTCAGGGTAGAAAGAAAGCAAGAAAATGGGTGTGTTTTGTAATCTCCCATAAAATATTTCCGGTTTCCTCCAGATCGGGAAAATAGGGTTAGGGTTTTTAG
>CAZKRH010000291.1:0-2795 GCA_964555115.1 uncultured Nitrospiraceae bacterium
CAGTGCATGGATGACCCATGTCAGCCGGGCTCAACACATGGGCTTTAATTGGGTGTACCTGAATCCCATCACGTATCCAGGGTTTTCTGGGAGCCTGTATGCCACCAAAGATTACTTTCTCGCGAATCCTGATTGGCATCAGAATGGTTCCACGAGAGAGAACCCTGGTCGTCTCGTGGATTTGTCGAAAAACTTGCAGCAAATGGTCGATCTGGGCCTATACCCCATGGCCGATTTGGTGATTAATCATACGTCTATTGATTGTCCCTTGATTCAAGAGCATCCCGATTGGTTTGTGTGGGAAGATGAGGGCCAGGTTCGTCATCCTGGGGCTCTTGATCCAGGAGATCCAACCAAAAGAACCGTGTGGGGTGATTTAGCAGAAGTCAATAATGCGGACAGCCCTGATCGTGAGGCGCTATGGGAGTATTGGTGGTCGGTTGTCGAGCACAATCTCCACATTGGGTTTAAAGGGTTTCGGTGTGATGCGGCGTACCAAGTGCCGAGCGAATTGTGGCATAGGTTAATCACACGAGCGCAGACTATCGATCCACAGGTTGTGTTTTGGGCAGAAAACTTAGGGTGCACCATTGAGCAAACACGCGCCCTTCGGGATGCGGGCTTTCAACTGTTTTGTAATAGTGCCAAATGGTGGAACTTTTTTGATTCGTGGTGTTTGGATCAACATCGAGAGTTTGAAGATGTCGCGTCCATTTCATTTGCCGAAACACATGATACCGAACGGCTTGCGGCTGAGACGGGAGGAAGTGAAGCCATTCAACGGCAGAGATATGCCTTTGCCTCAACATTTTCGACCGGCTTGATGATGCCAATGGGCTATGAATTTGGGTTCCAGCGAAAACTTGATGTCGTGAAGACTCGCCCGGAAGATTGGGAGACGCCGTTATTTGATTTGACTGAGTTTGTTCGAGGTATTCATGCGGTCAAAGCACGGCTGCCTTTGTTACAGGGAGAAGGCACGCTGGTGCAGTGGGACACGCATGTTCCGGATGTCTGTATGTTTCATCGAAAATCCTCAGTCAGCTCAGCCAATCAGGGTTGGATTGTGATGAATACTCATGTATCAGATACCAAGTCGGTAGGGCTGGCAGGGTTGTTAGATCCTCATCGTCACCATGAAATGCTGACATTGACGAGGATTGATGATGGACATGAATTTGCACCCTGTCCAGCAGAATTGGTATTGAAACCAGCGGACGTCGTCTTTATTCAACAGTTGACTTGAAACAATTTTCTACTTCTATACAAACCCTCAATGATGGTCATGAAGCAATCAAAGAAAGGATCCAGGCATGAGTGAGCGAACGTTAGCGATTATCAAACCTGATGCAGTGAAAAAACAGGTCATTGGGGATATTATTGCCAAATATGAAGGAGCCGGTCTTCATCCCGTTGCGATGAAAATGATGTCCATCACCAAAAAAGTGGCCGAGGGGTTTTATGCTGTGCATAAGGAACGTCCCTTCTTTAAGGATCTGACCACGTTTATGTGTTCAGGCCCAGTAGTAGTATTGGCGTTAGAAGGAGAGTCGGCGATTACCCGGCATCGAGAATTGATGGGTGCTACCGATCCTGCCAAAGCCGCTGGAGGAACCATTCGTGCGGCCCATGGCGCCAATATTGAGAATAATGCCGTGCATGGGTCAGATGCTCCGGACACGGCTACATTTGAGATTGGTTATTTTTTCTCAGAAATGGATCTGCAAAGTCGGTAAGTATTGCGAATAGATAGGATGAATGCCAGAGGGAGTATGCCTCTCCGAATGAACCGTCAACGGGCCGCGTCATGATTAGATCTTGGTATGGGGTGTGGCTTGTTGGTGGGTTCAGCATTCTCCTCCTGCTAGGAGGGTGTTCCTCAGGTTCCCAACCAGGAAAGTCCCTGCAAGCGTTAAAAGCCCAAGCCGAAGAGCGGCTCTATCAAGATGCCCGGCAATCCTTATATACCCAGGATTATGACTTAGCAGTTCTGCTGTTTCAGCGATTCCTCCAAAACTATCCAGCCTCCGATTCCCATGACAAAGCCCGATGGTGGTTAGCCCGAACCTATCATCAGATGGGCAATATCCGGCTCGCCTTGCAACAGTATCGAGTCTTAGCCCAAAGCCAGGGAAACGGGCCCTATCAGAAAGAAGCTGGGTTGCGGGTGACTGAACTGATTTCCCAACTGGGGAGAGGCTATGAGCAGTTCAGTGAGGTCCAAGGGCTGGTCGTGTCCCTTGATGCGTTGCAAGGATTGGGTGGGCGGGAACACATACACGACATGTTATCACAAGATGGATTGAACACTCTGATTGTCGAGATCCCCTGTCGCGGAAGCCAAGACCTCATCTCCTATCCCGTGACCAGTTCACCTCCAGAACTGTCTGTCGCATCGATTCAAAGAACTGTGCAAGAGGTCGCAGGGGTCGCTCATGATAACCGTCAATCCGTGTTTGTCTCAGTCAGTTTGCGGTGCTTGGGAGAATTAGAGCCGAACCAAGATTGGCATGATTGGTCGTATCATCCTGGAGCTCGTGAGATTCAGCCCTCCCGTCACTATGATGTGTTTAATCTGAGTTACCAAGACTATCTCGTACAGATTCTCGAAGGATTATTAGAGGCTGGGGCGGATGGTGTGGTCTTTCATGTGACGGATCCCCTTGGCGCGAGCGAGGGCTTAAGTCCCTGGGCGGTGCATCTGTTTGAACAAGATTTTGGAACAACCTTAAATCCTCGACAACTGTTTCAACTCCAGAATCTCACCGACCTGCGTCGCTTTCAAGAAGGCCGAT
>CAZKRH010000292.1:0-2675 GCA_964555115.1 uncultured Nitrospiraceae bacterium
ACTTTACTTCAATAAATAGCATTTTAGGGTTCTTCATTACCCAAACTAAGAAAGCAGCTAACTCTTAATCAGCAGGCCACAAGTTCGATCCTTGTAAGGCCCCCCAATACAATCAACCACTTTCCTCGTTCCCACCCAGGCCCATTCCTCAAAAACCTGCTTTAGCTCTGTTTTCCGAAGTTGGGCGGCTGGTTTTCCTGTATTTCAACAGCGGGTGTTGAGTTTTTTTGACCATACGAGAAGGTTTTCAAGATTCAAAACTCGTTCTTATCTCTTCAGGGCTGTAAAATTATTTTCCCCATCACCGCTCGAGATTCCAGCAATTCGTGAGCTCGTGCAGCCTCTTCAAGGGGAAGGCGCTCAAAAATTTGAGGCTGAATTCTCTTCTCTGCTAAATCCTTCATGAGAGTAGTGATGGATGCCTTCATTAACCCACCGTCCGCTTGAATAATACTGAACAAAGAAAAAAATCGGATCCCTACACTTCTTCCTAAATGAGGAAATAACTGCTCGGTTAAATTTCCTTCTGGATCCCCTCCTGCAAAGCCATACCAAATCACCTGACCAAAATGGCCTAGCATTTCGATATCCTGTCTCAAGGTTTGTCCGGCGACCGAATTGAATATCAGGTCCACACCTTTTCCCTTTGTGAGATCACGAACCTGCTGAACGAGATTATCTCCTTCAGTAATAAGATGATGTACGCCTTGCTTTTTGGCATACCGGGCTTTTTCTGAAGAACTTGTTACCCCGATCAGCTGGATTCCTAGCGGTTTCGCTAACTGTGCCAGGGCTGTCCCAACCCCACCCGCAGCAGCATGGACAAGAATGGTCTGTCCTGAATTGATCTGGGTCATGGTATGCAGGAGGTGGTAGGCTGTTAGATAGGCGACCGAAAGGGTTGCGGCTTCATCCAGGTCAATACCTTCTGATATTGGGAAAACCGAGTCCGCATCAGCAACGACGTATTCGGCATAACAGTGGGAGCAACAGACTATAACGGGTTTCCCGGGTTGGACGTGGGTGACTTTCGGGCCAACCTTTTCCACAATTCCGCTGCCCTCCAGCCCGGGAATTGTCGGTAGAGCAGGCATGGCGGAATACGTGCCCTTCCGTAGCATGGTATCGGCAAAATTCACCGAGGCTGCTTTCATTCGTACCAATACCTGACTCTCATTCGGGATTGGAGTATTGACGTTCACCAATTTCAGCGAATCGAAAGATCCCGTTTTTTGAATTTGAATGGCCTTCAAGGTGTGACGTCCTACTGGAGTCCCTGAATACTATTCAGCCTTCACAAAACCGTGCCTGTCAGGAACAAGCACTAGCTCCAGGCATGCTGAATTTGCCCTTCATAGTTTACCTCCCCTTTGTATGGGGAGGTAAGGAGAAGTAGACTCTTTGAATATCGATTTGGGGATAGAATAAAGGGTAAAGCGTTTCGGGTTTCGAGAAAGGTTCCAAAACGAAGAGTCCTGGTGAAATCTACCTCCCCGACTTCTCTTTCTTCAAGAGAAGTCCCCGTCCTTACAAAGGAGGGAGGTCGAGGCCGGTAACCCACCGGGTTATTCCCTCTACCCGTCTGGGAGAATCAATAAAAAAGAAACCCCACCTACCTATGAGGAAAGCTTCATCAAAACCAGCGTCCTCGTTAATGTCCCCATTGATCCCAAGCCACGAGAAGCGCTTTCAATACATCGCTTCGGGAGATTTGGCCTACCAAGCGATTATCCTTCACAACTGGATACCGGCCGTAGGGCTGCTTAATAAACAATTCAACCAGCTCAATCATGCGCATGTCCGGTTCAACCGTACGGACCATGGGACTCATGAAATCAGACACTTTTCCGCCCCATTGATCATGATAGGCTGCATTGAGGGCAACCTTAAAACAATCTTTTTCTGAAAGGATTCCTACAAGATTGCCCCGGTTGTCCATGACGGGACCTCCTGAAATATTTTTCTCCACAAAGAGCTTTACCGCATCATGAACGTTCTGATTTGGAGAAAAAGTGACAAGATTCCCTGCCATAAAATCTTTTACAAGAAGCGGTTTCCTCTCCATAATCACTCCAAGGGCTTATTTTTTTGGTCGAAGTACCGGGCGCCCACAAGACTGTAGGGAACGGCGTGAGTTCACGAGGCACAGGGATGATGAGGTGTCATGGGATTCGCAAGGTTCTTCGCAGACTTCACAGTTGAGTCCCAACCCCATGAGGTTATTCAACCCCCCACAACTTCCCTTGAGACTTTTTTTGCCAAACAACACCCCAACGGCCATACCCAAAACTGCAAGAAGGAGAACCCCAAAGCTGATGAGGAAAATTTCCACGACGGCGCCCTTCAACCCACAAGAAATTGTTCGATTTCTGGAGTTGCCCTTTCTCTATACCCATGTTCACTTCGAGTGATAAACAAGGCGGGGAGTTTTTCTCGTCTCGCCAACTCGTAACCTGCCTCCGGTCCCAACACCATTAATCCCGTCGCCAGGGCATCAGCCCACATACATGATTGGTTCAATACGGTCACCGATGCCAAATGGTGGGTAGTGGGTCGCCCGGTTTTGGGATCGATGGTATGGGAAAAACGTTCTCCCTGTCTTTCAAAGAAATTTCGATAGTCCCCAGAAGTGGCCATGGCATGATCTTGAAGCGCAAGGACCCGAAAAACGGTTC
>CAZKRH010000293.1:0-5202 GCA_964555115.1 uncultured Nitrospiraceae bacterium
CTGAGACCCACTTTTTTATCCTCGTATGTTTCCTCTACATTAACGAGTTGAGAAGTAAGCTCTTGCGGACTGGGTGTTTCTTTCTCCTGATCATGTTCTGTTGAAAGTGGGGCTGGGGTCACTCGTTCGGCTTCCACAGGAGGAGTTGAGGAGGCGTCTTTAGTGGGTTTCTCCAAGGTGGTGTTCGTTTCTGGTTCTGCTTTGAGAGAAGGGGGTTGTGGATCGAGGCGTGCCAAGGAAAAGTGGACACGGCGATTTTGTCGTCGGCAATGTTCCCCTGATCCTGAACAGGTAGGTTGATATTCTCCTAAGCTGACCACTTCAATCTGCCGCGACAGGACGCCTTGGCTCATCAGATATTCTTTGGCCGTCTGAGCCCGACCTAGACCCAGTCGCATATTGTGGCGAAGTGATCCACGATTGTCGGTATGGCCCTGGATCAGAATGCTCCAGTCAGATCCACGGAGCAGGTTGGCATGCTGTTGGAGTTGTTTTTTGGCTTCCTCCGGAAGTCCGCCTCGATCAAAGTCAAAATGGACATCCGGAAGAACTGTCCGGACCAGATCTGTTTTTCTTGGATTGGTTGGTGGTGAAGTCAGTAATGCTGCGGTGGCTAACGAGGTAAGAATGATGGAAGACTCTTCCATGGTCGATTGGGGCTTTACCTTTGTAAGTGTGGTTTCGGCTTGTGAGTCTTGAGATGTGGAAACCGATTTGGCCAAAGAGTTCTTCATTTTTTCAGTGACATTTTCACTTCGAGTCTGAGTTTTGAGATGTGGTGGGACTGAGGAAATGGTCATCAACTCACCACTAGAGTCCTTCAAAAAATAATAGGTGGAGCTGGCCACAACGATGACTCCGAGAAAGGCAACGAGTGCGATGATATAGTCTGTTCGATACATGGTGTCATTCCTCCTGTGAGTGGGGATTACAAAATTCTGCAATCCCTATTCTTAAAGATTAAGAACGTGTGTCAGAAAAAATCCTTCCCTTGAGTTCGAGGTTTTTTCCTTTCTCCAAAAGGTTGGTAAAACGGTCTACGTTCCCTTTGAGCAATTGCTGATCCAACTCTGAACCTTTCCAAACCATTGAAATTACAATTCTTTTCTCATGAATGATTGAGCGTTTTTGAGGGGATGAAGGGATTCCCCGCATGCAGAATAAGGTGGATGAGGGAATGACCTGCAGCCCAGAATGGATTCAACGAGGAAGGAACGACACGAAATAATAAAAGCTGGAGAGAAAGGACTAGAAAATCAGAATCAAGAAGAAGGTGATTCTTGGGGACGGTGTAGAAAATGTTGCCGAAGAAGTTCTTCGACGGCGGGGAAATGGCGGTCCGGCAAGTTCTTGAGGCGTTTGCGGCAATGTGCAATGGCTTCATCGGGGGACGCAAATTCTTTGGCGAAGGAAATAAGGTTGCCATAGTACTCACGTAATTTCTTTTCGACGGTCTTGCTAAGGGCAGGATCTCCGGAAAGGCTGGAGGCTGCAGAAGACACATTGCCTTTGTGGGTGAGGAGAAATTGAAAGCTCAATCCTTTAAACCGTTGCATGACGGTACTTCGGTCGCATTGCATGGCGCGTGCAGTGGCTTGCATATCAAAACGGTAGACCCGCAAATGTTGAAGGACGGCGGCATCCTCCCAATGGTAGTCTCCTTCATGAGAAATGGCTCCAACTGAAATCTTCCGTCTTGAAGAAAATGCCGTATCGGAAGATGGAGAAGTCTCTAGTTGAAGATGGTCAACCATGATCATCTTACCTCGGGAGCGAATAGCCGCTTGCGTGAGGGTTTGTCGTAACTCCCGAATATTTCCTGGCCAAGAATATTTCAAAATGGCTTGCCAAGCGCCTTCGGAAATTTGAGGATTGTGGTTGGGCTCATTCGGGTAGATTGAGTGTAAAACATGATGAACAAGAAGATGAAGATCATCTTGAGACCGTTGTCGCAAAGGAGGAAGGGAAATCACAAAACTCTTGAGACGAAAATACAGATCGGCTCGGAAATGTCCTTGCTCCACCGCGGAATACAGATCTTTGTTGGTAGCGGCGAGCAATCGTACCTTTGTGGTGATGGGGTGGGATTCGCCCACTCGATAAAAAGAGCCATCTTCCAGGACCCTGAGCAACTTGGCCTGCAGGTCAAATCCGAGATCGCCAATTTCATCTAAGAAAATCGTGCCGCCATTCGCCGTTTCCCACAATCCTCGCCGCCCCATGGCTCCGGTAAAAGCGCCCCGTGCATGACCAAACAATTCACTCTCAAACAATTCAGCCCGAATGGCGGCCATATTCACCGGAACAAACGGTCCCTTGGCCCACGGACTCAATTGATGAATGGCTTTAGCAAACACTTCTTTGCCAGTTCCCGTTTCCCCAAGCAGTAAGACTGGGTTCGGAGCTTGGGCGGCCTGTTTGGCATCTTGAAAGAGATTCAAGAGCTTTGGATCTCTCGTCAGAAAGCCTGCCTGCTCACTTTCTTCGCAAAGGGCCGCAAGTTCCGCTTCTTGAGGAAGGGACACGGCAGGAGAGTGAGCCGCATGCTCTGCTCTGAGTTGTGACAATTCATGTTCGAGCGTACTGAGGTGGTGTTGGGTCCGTTCGACATCCGTTTGGGCGAGTTCCCATTGGCGTTGGGTTTCTTGTGCAGAGTCTTCTAAAGTTTCTATGTGTAACTTGGATCGGTGGATTTCTTCTTGCACCGACAGCAATTGGTTCTGAAATTCCTGTGCAAGGGTTTCTTTGTGACTGAGTTCAGATTGGACATGCATGAGGCGAGATTTGGCTTGATTCAATTGCCGAGAATTGTTCCAAAGAAGGGCCCACAAAAATCCTCCACCTCCCGCAAGGGGAATGGAGAGCAACAGAGGAATGAGGGGGAGCCTCCACCCAAGGAAGTTGAAACTCACAAAGGACAAGGCCAGATAACTTGAACTGAGAAGGAAGATACAAGCGACGGTCTTCAGACGTGATTGCGTCAACCCGATCCATGCCAAAGTGATAGCCAGAATCAAGCACAACAGAACGGTTCCCATCCAAGGAACAATGTGAATCCATGATTGGGTCAACCAGTTATGGAGAACATTTGCGTGAATGAACCCTTGGGGAACATGTTGTTCGAAAGGGGTATGAACAGTTCGAAACTCCTCAGAGACGGGGTAGATCAGGACATATTTCCCCTCAAAGAGCCCTCGAATTTTCCCCCAGTTTCGCGATTCGATGAGAGTCCACATCTCGGCAAAGTCAATATAGGGAAAAGGATGATTCTCCCAACGGCCGGCAACATGAAGGAGGGCAGAAGGATGGGGTTCATGCCATGGGTCAGGGAAATTGCCTGGGGGACTACCAATACTTGCCATGGCCAGTCCTAACGGGAGAATGGTCGTCTCTGGTGAAGGAAGAGGAGAGGGAAACCTTCGAGCCACGCCATCCTGGTCTACCGGGATACGAGTATGTCCAATAGCCTTCGCGTGGGCAGTGAAACGCGAGGGGGCTGAATCTGGAAGGACGACGACACCCGCGCGTTGGATAGATTCCAGTAGAAGGGCATCGTTGGCCGGGCTTCCGCACGCATGTCCTGTTACCTCAGGGAAAGGGAGTATTGGGGCAATAGCCAGAGGAGCAACGGTTCCCAGAATAGAAATGGTTCGAGCTAACGCTGATTGTGGAAAATTCCCGGACTCACATGTGAACACTGAGGAATCGGGTACACCAATAACCACTATGGATGAATTGTGGGTGGGAGAAGGGCGAAGGTTCAGGCTCCAGTCATATACTCTCGATTCCCATGTGGTCAGGAAAGGAGACCCCATGATAGCAAGGGTGGTGGTGAGCAGGCTCAGAGCCATGGCTTTCATCCAAATTGGAGAGCACAATGTTTTTAATAGGGGCATGGGTATCCTGTGTGTCTCACGAGATGGGCAGAGTCCGAGGATTCCGTGGCCGAAGAAGATTGGTTTTGAAGAAACCGACAGGAGGTTTCGTTCCCTTCCTGTGCGGTCTCCCGAAAATAGGTGAGCAACTGGTGTTTTTCCTGATCCCATTTCCTGGTATCAACGAGTGGAAACAAATTTTCTAATACATGATGAGCTTGTGGGTGAAGGGCATAGGCTTCCTGAAGAAGAACCTGTAAACCCTTCCGCATGTCTCCCCGTTCCACCAGGAGTTTTCCAACACTCATGTCTTCTTCCCATTCTTCTGGTTCACCATAGCTCGCTCGAATCTCTCTCTGGATGAGGGCAAATCCTTCAAGGATTTCTTGAGAAAGAGACGTGTGGGTGGATTGTAGAAAAACTAAGCTTCGCAGTTGAGAAAGTTCTTCTCGTGCATGAGCGCGGGCCTCAGAATCGGAAGACGTTGCCGCACGGCCCCACCATTGAATGGCGAGCGGAAGATTCCGAGACACGCCACTTCCCGTCACATACATTGATCCAAGGAGATCTTGAGCGTCCGCCAATCCAGCCTGAGCTGCATAATGCAGATGTGAAAAGGCTTGGTTCGGCTGGTTCAACGCTCGCAGGGTCATTCCCAATTTCATATGGAGATCGGCATTGTCAGGTGTGAAGGCCAATGCCTGCTCGTACATTTGGACAGCCTCTTTGTTGTTCCCTTGGTGATACAGAACTTCTCCCAAGTTGATGAGCGGTTGAGGCCACGTGGGTTCCAGATGGTGGGCTTGGTTGAGAGAAAGGTTGGCCTCGGACCAATTCCTCAGCACCATGTAAATGGCACCCATCCGGAAATGAACAGGGGCCTGATTGGGTTGAAGCCTCAGTGAATGTCGATACTCCCGCAAAGCTTGGGATGCCTGTCCGTTTTGCCACGAAAGATCACCAAGTTGTGCATGAATGAGTGCCGCTTGGTGGGCTGGTGGGCGAAGACGTAATCCTTCTCGCCAGACCTCCTGGGCTTGGCCCGGTCGACCAATGGTGTGAAAGGAAAGGCCAAGCGCATACAAGGCGGGAACGAAGGTGGGTTGTAGGCGAAGAGTTTCCTGAAAAGACGAAAGCGCTTGGCGCCAGTGAGCAAGATGGGCCAGAGCCAACCCTCTATTGAAATGGGCTTGTGGAAGGGTGGGATCGATGGTCAGGGCTTCGTCGAAATGACCAAGAGCTCGGTGTGCATCTCCGTTTTTCAGGTGGGCCAACCCAATATTGGATTGGGCTTCGGCATAGTGAGGTTTCAGGGTAAGTGCCTGTT